>NZ_JAUBTR010000030.1:43894-44785 GCF_036705045.1 Microcoleus sp. BR0-C5 | reverse complement strand
GAGGCTCTGCCTCCAGGTTTTTAAATGGAGGCTCTGCCTCCGGCTCTTTGTTCCCAGGCAGAGCCTGGGAACGAGGAAAGTTTCGTCAGACACGGAAAGTTCATATTCATGAAATCACTTTTGTTAAGGTGCTTTTTTGTTGCTTTAATTCGTGAACTATTTTTTTTCTCGTTCCCAGGTTCTACCTGGGAACGCATTTCTTGAGGCTCTGCCTCCAGGTTTTTAAATGGAGGCTCTGCCTCCGGCTCTTTGTTCCCAGGCAGAGCCTGGGAACGAGGAGAAGGAACGAGAAAAACGACAGAAAAAAGTGTGAGGCGCACCCTAGAAATTAAGCGGTGAAGTATTTGGCGGCAGGGTGATAGGTGATAATTGCGGTTGTTGATTGTTCGGGATAAAGTTGTTCGCTTTCATCCATGTAGAGGTTGATACGATCGCACTTTAACAATTCCAGTTGCTTATACTGATCCGCCATATTCGGACAAGCGGGATAGCCGAAACTGTACCGCGAACCGCGATATCTTTGCGCTAGCATATCGCGAATGTTGTCCGGTTCTTCGCTACCAAAGCCCAATTCCCGGCGAATTCGCGCGTGAGTCCATTCTGCTATTGCTTCCGCTGTCTGTACCGCTAACCCGTGAAAGTAGAGATAGTCGGTATATTGATTGTTAGCAAATAGCTTTTGCGCGTACTCTGTAGCAATTTCTCCCACTGTCGCTACTTGCATCGGAAATACATCCATTTTACCCGATTCTTTGGGCGCAAAAAAGTCGGCAATGCACAGCCTGCGCCCCGATTTTTGGCGGGGAAATGTCAATGTTGCAGCCACAGGCAAGATGCCTGTGCCACTTTCTGTTGCAGCCACAGGCAAGATGCCTGTGCCACTTTCTGTTG
>NZ_JAUBTR010000030.1:30236-43794 GCF_036705045.1 Microcoleus sp. BR0-C5 | reverse complement strand
TGTTGCAGCCACAGGCAAGATGCCTGTGCCACTTTCTGTTGCAGCCACAGGCAAGATGCCTGTGCCACTTTCTGTTGTGGGGCGGGCATCTTGCCCGCCACTGATTATTGTTTGCCCGCCACTGATTATTGTTTGCCCGCCCTTCATAATTTCTGGGTGGTACAAATGCAAAGAATTGCCTTCAGCTTGACAGGGAAAATACCCGTAAATGGCTTGCGGATGCAGTAATTTTTCGGTGATAATTTTGTGTTTCCATTCCTCCAAAATCGGATAAACTGTCTCAGCTAAGAAAGCGTCGTATTCTTCCCGCGATTGGTCTTTGGGCTTGCGGAACTGCCACTGACCGGCAACTAAAGCTTGCAAATCTAAGTGCCAGAAAATCTCCTCAAAGGGGATCTCTTCTCCCTGCAACAGTTTCGTACCCCAGAAAGGAGGAATCGGGCGATCGATATCTGCAGCAACTGCTTCGGATCGCCTGGTATCTATCACCACAGGAATGTCGGCTTTCTTGGCATCTTCTCCAGAAGTTTCTGGCGCAGGTTTAGCTTCTTTAACCGCCCTATTCTCCTGCCCTATTTCATCTAAAAATCCTTGCAAATCTTCCCATTTACCAGCAGATTTGGCTGGCATGAGTTTGTCCATAAAGTGCAAGTCAGAAAACGCATCTTTGCCATAAACGACTTTACCTTTGTAGGTATTTTGACAGTCTTCATGTACAAACTTGGGAGTCAAAGCCGCGCCGCCCAAAATTACCGGAACGGTGATTCCTTTCTGGTTGAATACTTCCAGATTCTCTTTCATGAACGCGGTGGATTTTACCAGCAAGCCACTCATGGCAATACAGTCGGCTTTGTGCTTTTCGTAAGCTTCGATGATATTGTCAACCGACTGTTTAATACCCAAGTTAATCACTCGGTAGCCGTTGTTTGATAGGATAATATCAACCAAGTTTTTGCCGATGTCGTGAACGTCGCCTTTGACAGTAGCGATGATGAATGTGCCTTTGGCATTGTCCCCGGATTCGGACTTTTCCATGTACGGTTCTAAATAGGCAACTGCCGCTTTCATTGTTTCTGCTGACTGCAATACAAATGGCAGTTGCATTTGTCCCGAACCGAACAATTCTCCGACTACTTTCATCCCGTCTAGCAAGAAGGTATTGATAATGTGGAGGGGGGGATAGGTTTCTAATGCTTTGGCGAGTTGGATGTCGAGCCCGATGCGTTCGCCGTCGATGATGTGCTGCTTGAGACGTTGTTCTACGGGGAGGTTTGCGTCTTCTGTCCGATCGCGCTTAGTAGTTTTGCCCGCAAACACCGTTGTCAGGTCGCCCAAGGGGTCGTAAACGCAAATTTCGCCGTCAAACTCCCGTTCGTCGTAAATCAGTTTACGGCATATTTCTTGGTGTTTGGGGTCGATTTTCGCCAGGGGCAAAATCTTATTCGGGCTGACAATTGCCGAGTCCATTCCCGCTTGCATTGCTTCGTGCAAAAACATGGAATTCAAGACTTGTCGCGCCGCCGGATTCAAGCCGAAGGAGATGTTAGAAACTCCTAAAATTACGTGACAACCGGGCAATTCTTGGCGGATGCGGCGGATGGATTCGATGGTAGCTTTGCCGTTTTTTCTGTCTTCTTCTATCCCGGTAGAAATTGGCAAAGCTAGGGTGTCAAAAAAGATTTCCTCGGCGGGAATTCCGTAGGCGACGGCGGCGTTATAGGCGCGCTGGGCGATCGCAAATTTTTGGTCAGCAGTTCTGGCCATCCCGTCTTCGTCAATTGTACCAATAACTATGCCCGCGCCGTATTTTTTCGCCAACTCTAAAACTTGATAAAAACGCGGTTCTCCGTCTTCGTAGTTAGTGGAATTCAGCAAACATTTGCCGCCCGCAACTTTTAACCCTGCTTCCATCTTTTCCCATTCTGTAGAATCCAGCATTAAAGGGAGAGTTGCATTAGTCACAACGCGGGAAACTAATTCTTTCATGTCGCGCACGCCGTCGCGGCCGACATAATCAACGTTAACATCGAGAATGTGCGCGCCTTCTCGCACTTGTTCCCTGGCCATTGCTACTAAACCGTCCCAGTCTTCGGCGTTTAGCAAATCTCGGCATTTTTTGGAACCGCTGGCGTTGAGTCTTTCGCCGACAATTAAGAAGGAATTTTCTTGTTCGTAGGGTTGGGCGCTATAAATTGAGGCGGCGGATGGTTCCCAAGTAATTTCGCGGATTTTGGGTTTAAGAGTTTTGCCAATTTCTGCTAGTTCGCGGATGTGATCGTAGCGGGTCCCGCAGCAGCCACCGATGACTTGCACGCCTAAGTCTTCGACAAAGCGCATCAAGGCCATTTTTAATTCTATTGGCGTGAGTTTGTAGTGCGCGTGGCCGCCGATGTTTTCGGGTAAACCAGCGTTGGGAACGCAGGAAACGACGAAGGGCGAATGTTCGGAAAGGTATTTGACGTGTTCGGCCATGCGATCGGGCCCGGTGGCGCAGTTGAGGCCTAAAATGTCGATCGGGTACGGCTGCAAAATCGCGAGGGCGGCGCTGATGTCGGAACCTACTAACATTGTGCCGGTGGCTTCCATTGTGACTGATACCATTAACGGAATTCGCGCACCTTTTTTCTTAAATACTTCTTCAATCGCATTTAATGCTGATTTAATTTGCAGCACATCTTGACAAGTTTCGACAATAAATAAGTCAACGCCTCCGTCATAAAGTCCTTCTGCTTGTTCGGTAAAAGCGGCAGTGAGTGTGTCGAAATCGATGTGTCCTAATGTGGGCAATTTGGTGCCTGGCCCGATCGATCCTGCGACAAATCGAGGTTTTTCTGGCGTGTCAAATTCGGCGGCGATACCCTTGGCGAGTTCGGCGGCAGTTTTGTTGAGATAATATGCTTTGTCTGCCAAATCGTACTCGGCGAGAACGATGGAAGCCGCCCCAAAGGTGTCTGTTTCGATGACATCGGCCCCTGCTTCGAGGAATCCCCGGTGCACGTTGGCGACGGCTTCCGGCTTGGTGTGGACGAGATATTCGTTGCAACCTTCGTATTCTTTGCCGCCAAAGTCTTCTGCGGTGAGGTTTTGGACTTGCAGGTTGGTTCCCATTGCGCCGTCGAAGACGATGACGGGGCGTGAGGGGTGGTGGAGGCGATCGAGGAATCTGCTATTCATAAGCGGTCAAAAAAAACGCAGGTGCTATATATTTACAATTTTATCTATTGTGCAATATTGTCAACTATTATGTGACTGTTGGCAAAGGGCTAATTACTGAAGGATTTAATGCTGCTGACAATAGTTCGTAGGCCGGGGCCGGGGCGTAGCCATCGTACCTGTAATTTTACCGATCGCCCTGGATTCTTGTCAAAATTCTGTTGTGGGTGAGGCTGCGGGGGGAAAACCGGCGAGTTGTGAGGGATTTTTTCGCTTAACTGTTGAGGAATTTTCGCAAAATGCGATCGCCACAATTAAACGAGTGATGTTAAAGGGCGATCGGATTCTCTTACAGGAAGCGGGGGAAGATGTAGGTGCGATAATTTTGGAAGCAGAGTTTCACCAGCTAGATTATCTGATGGCAGAACTCAAACCGTCACACTTCTTGACTAAAAAATAATATTTTTATGAATATGAAGGAGGAATTCACTGCATTTAGCCGGACGAACTTTTAGATAACTGTGATAACATCAAAGCTGATCTACAGGAATTTGATAAATTATTTTGCTTGTTACCCACAGAAGAGATGGGAGAGGATGTTGATATTTTTCTGCCTGTAGCTATCCTCATGTCGGTATATAGATTCTGGATACCGGAATACTTAATGGCTGAGAAAAATTTGGTGGGCAAATGCTAGGATAATAGTATTTTACATTGTTGGATCGCACAACCACAAGAGAAAAATCGAAAGATGAAAGTGCAAATTTATCTAATTAAAGAAAAAGCAAGTAGATAAAATTATGGTGGAAACAATTCAAGCCCAAAATATAATCCTCTATGACTTAGAAGCAAAGTTTGGTTTACAGCGGATAGACGACGAGCAATTTTTCCGGGAATGGCAAGATAATTTAGCGGAACTAACAGACTCGGAAAAGCAAGCACTAGATGAAGTAACAGCCGATTATATGCACTTGTCCAAGTATCCAATACTTGAGCCAGTTGTTAAATTGGTTGTGCTTGCTCCGCTATTAAGACTAGCAGGTTTTTATCGCCCTCCTTTTTACTTGAGTGCTGAAAAAGAGGTGATAATTGAATCTGAAGATGAGGGAACGATTGTCAGAGGACGCCTCGATTTACTGGTATTTACCCCAGATTTTTGGGTATTGGTAATTGAGGCCAAGAAGTCACAATACTCGCTAGAAGTAGGAATTCCCCAAGCTTTAGCATATATGCTGGGAAATCCTCATCCAGAAAAACCTGCTTTGGGATTTGTCACCAATGGGATTGATTTTATTTTCCTGAAAGTGACAAATCAAGGAACACCTAAGTATGCGGAGTCGTATTCTTTCACGCTGCGGAGCAAGGATGGGTTGTACACTGTCCTGAAGGTGTTAAAGCGCTTTGCTCAATTATTCAGGGAATAGGTTTTTGTATTGCAAACAGTATTTAAGGGCGCTCTTATTGATTAAAAGGGATTTTCTAACTAAAGCATTAAGATTTCTTTCTCATCCTTTTGTTGGAAGGTCTTTTAGGCAGTCGCTTAATTTCACTTTCGCCTCCTTGAATTTCTCCTTTTTTGAGATTTTCTTCTACTTCTTCTATAATTTCTAAATCAACAATTTCAACCTCGCTCCCGCAGATTTCTTCCTCTTCCTCAATCTCCTCCAACTTCTGTTGATTTGCGATTAACTGCACGGCTAACCCAGAAGCTTGAACAGACAATTCTTCGATTTGGTCAGGAATTTCAGCTTCTCCCATCCCATGCTCAATTCCCTCATCCGTAGCAGGAAAGTTATCAATTTCTTGACTCATTTCAGTTTCTCTGATTTCCTTGTCTACTAGCTGCATGGATAACTGCTGCTTTTCCCTTGACAATTGCTCAACCTTAGTTCCAAGCATTCTAATCTGTTCATTGAGAACGCGAATTTCTCGGTTTTGCTGCTGAATCATTTCTTCTGCATCAGCAAGAGTTCGATTTCTCTCTAATATAAGCTCATTTTTAGTTTCTAATTCCAAAGCGCTCATAGCCGCTTTAATTACATTATAAAAATGTGGCTTAGATACATCAACTTGTTTAGCATTATGGCGACTTTTTCCCAAAAGTCCAATCTTTTCTCCTTGCTTAACAGCCAAAACAAAACCTTGATGATTTTTTATTTTTAATTCTTTGACAAAATCAACTTGAACTAAACTGCAAATATATTTGTGACAGTCAAAATAAAATTCTGCTTTCATCAAAAAGCACCCCTTTCTGCTATAGTCCCGCAGAATTATAGCACGAACAGAGTTTTTGCGGTAAGTAAAAAGAAATAAATAATCGATCGCCCATTTTGGTCAAAACTAAATTTCATCATAAACAACATCTTCCGGCAACTCTACCACACCCGCAATCAACTTCCAACAAGGGTCATCTCCATCCCAATCATCGGGCCGCCAAGGCATACTCAAACTCACTGTTACCAAACAAGCTTTTTGCGGTAGATACCCCAATTCTAACTTTCTAATAAACACCGGATCGGTAATTGTTGCAGTCAATCTTTGACCATGCTGCGTGACAATAGATCCTTCCCATTTATTACCACCTTCAAATCTTTGACTTAGCTTTTTTACCGTAAATCTTACTGCTTTGACTAATTGCAAAGTTAGGCGATCGCACATTGGCAAAGACTGCATATATTCCACCGTAACATATCGCAAATCGTTGTGCAAAATATATTCTTGACTCTGGCAATATTTCAGCAAATATGCTGGCGGAACTTTCCCTACTTGCCGCCATTTTCCCGGTAAAACAGAAAGATTTTCACACTCAAAGCCAAAGTCAGACCCCGTCTTCGCCAGAGGAATTTCTAGAACATCTAACAACGCGGGTTCAAGTCTATTTATCTGCCGCATTTCTTTAGGAATTTGGCCATCTGGTAAGTCGGAAACAGGACGCACCCACTTACCTTGAAGTTCATTAATTCCGGCGATGCACCTGTCGCCGCGTTTCCAGGAATTAGCGAGACAAATTATCCGAGTCATTCGATTTTAGATTTTAGATTTTAGATTTTAGATTTTAGATTTTAGATTCATCCCACAATTATCTAATCTTTTCACTAAATTAAAGATGATTAATTGTGACATTTTTCCACTTCTCGCTGAGATATTCAGCAACTAAGCGGCGGTGACAATTATGAGGTTTTGGTTCGCTACAAAGCAGACACCCGCAGTCTAAAATATCCGATGAAACCTTGTGTTCAATTTGTCTATCGCCCATCAACTCCAAAAACTTCTGTTCATACACATCCCAATCTCCCTTTTTCTTTTTATAATCATCCAAAATATCTTGAGTCGGCGCTAAATCCAGAATGTGAACGTACTCAATATTGCCAATGGTTCGCAAAAAATACTCTAAATCTTTCCGCTTAGCAAAACCCGCCAACTGCGATACATTATTCAGCCGCGTATCTATCACCCTGCGGACTCCCGCTTTCATCAAAGTATCAAAAAACTGCTCGGCGCTTTTTTGAGTAAAACCAATTGTAAATAAATTAATGGCTTTCTTTTGTGACATAAGCGATTTCCAATCCGTGACGATAATAAGCTGTTTCTAAATCTACTATTTCCTGTTTAACTTGAGGCTCTAATTCAAACAAGCTTAGCTGAATGGGCTCATTATTTTTTTTGCCTTTGTTAAACTTGCTCAAAAGTCTTTCTTCTAAATGCTGGTGCGATTCTAAATTGCCATCGGAAAGAATGTGATTAATTTGTAAATTAAATTCTCTGAGTTTCTGGCAAACTAAAATAGTCCGATGACAAGTAATCGGGTCTTTTTCCGCACACATTAAACAGATTTTATAATTTGCTGCGCCTTGGATCAACCGCTGAATTCCTTCGGAAAATAGAGGAGTTGCTGCTATGCGATCGTATAAAGCTTTACCGCTAGTATCGTAACAGCTTAAATCCTCTGGTCTCGCGCCCAACTCTTTGCCTAAAAAAACATATTGAATCCCGACACTTGACAGAGAAGCTTTAATTTCAGATTTATTAAAATGAGGTAAATAGCGACTAAAAGGATGCGATCGCACGTCCGCAACCGCCGTAATTCCCTGTTGTTGCAGCAGCAAAACAAACGCTTCAATACTCAGATTGGAGTGTCCGATTGTAAATAATTCCATTGCTTCGATCTTACTATTCAGTCTTTGCCTTGCGGAGGAGAATTTGTGTATCCCGATGGTTTCAACCTATAGACTTCTACCTGTGGGTTTTTTCAGCAACTTTTGAATCAAAAGTTGCACAGCCAGCAGCATCAAACCCAAAGATGCAAAAGCAAAAACACCCGCACCCAAAGCCACAATCCCCATGACTAAAGTTCGCACAGCCGCGCCAATATTAATCGCAGTCACATTGTCAGAATGAATGGGGGAATTTGCAAAAGTTTGGACGATCGACAAAGTTAGCGCGTACAAAGCCGCCGCAAACCCGCCCGCGATTAGCGAACCCATCACGCACCGCAAAATCGTCGGCGGCGTGGAAGATGCAGGGGTTGCATCTCCAGCCGAACTCAGAGGTTTAGAAGTAGAATTTGAATTAGTTAAATCAGTCATGGCGATTTTAGATTTTAGATTTTAGATTTTAGATTTCTGGTTAATTCACCAAAACTAAAATCCCTGTTGCATGACATATTATCAGTTCTTCGATCTCAATAGACTCTGCGAAAAGTTAGATTAATCTTGACCCTCGCCTGTTAGACAGGTTTAACGGGCGATGGCGATCGCACCCTCTGCGAGTTACACCCTCGAAATCGGCGGTTTCGTCTCGTTTCCCTCCGAAAAAATCTGAATCCCAGTATTGCTAAACTGTGCTACCCAAAAATCCAAATCTGGAGAAGCGATCGCACTTTTAACCCGTTCCAAAACCTGCTGAGCCTGCTTTGGAGACTCCGCCAGCGCAAACACCGTCGGCCCGGAACCCGACATCATCGTCCCCAAAACCCCCGCCGACTCAAAAGCCTGCCGCAACTGCAACACCTGCGGGTACACAGGTAAAGCAACTTTTTCTAAATCGTTGTGCAGTAATTGACCAATTTTAGATCGATCTTTTTGGGCGATCGCCCCCACCATCGGGCCCGAATGCAGCCGTTGCCGGCGGCACTCCAAATCTGCCACTGCACAATAGGAACTACTGAACTGCTGCCGATAAGTTTGATACGCCCATGCGGTAGAAAGACTGAGGTTACGGTACTTGGCCAACACCACAGAAAAGCCCCCCAAATCAGGCAGTGGCGACAGTTGATCCCCGCGACCAGTTGCCAAAGCCGTACCTCCAGCAATGCAAAAAGGCACATCCGAACCCAAAGTTCCCCCCAACTCTTGCAACTCCGACTGAGTAAGTCCCAATTGCCACAGCAAATCCATCCCGACTAAAACCGCAGCCGCATTTGCAGAACCACCGGCGAGCCCCGCCGCCACCGGAATCTGCTTGTGAATAACAATCTCGACTCCGCCGTATTTCGCCAAAGCATCGGGGAATTGCTTCGCCAACAAATCCGCCGCCCGGTAGGCCAGGTTATTCTTATCAGGAGGGACTTGTGGGTGATCGCAGCGCACGCGAATCGTGTCCGTACCGATCGCGCGCAAGTCAATTCGATCGGCTAAATCTATGCTTTGAAGTACCATCGCCAGTTCGTGAAATCCGTCGGGGCGATCGCCTATGATTTCCAGATACAGATTGATTTTTGCGGAAGCTAGCAGAGAATATGAACGCATAGGTGATTAAGCCGCAGGTGAAAGAAACCCCTGGTTGAAATTAATTGACACCAGTCAGAGTCCATTTTCTCACAACTCAAAGGAAAAATTATGCAGGAAATGTGGAAAACTTTTTTTAGTTCCGGGTCATTTATTCCTCACGGTCACTGCTATCTCTGGCAGACCCAGTTAGTCTGGCTTCACGTTGCCTCAGATTCTATCATTGCACTCGCGTATTTCTCTATCCCGATTACACTGATTTATTTTATTTCCAAACGCGAAGATTTGCCCTTTGATTGGATCTTTGCCCTGTTTGGAGCCTTTATCGTCGCCTGTGGCATCACTCACATATTTGAACTCTGGACACTTTGGCATCCTACCTATTGGCTTTCAGGAACAATGAAAGCAATTACTGCCCTTATTTCATTTGCTACAGCCATACTTTTGGTAGACTTAATCCCTCAAGCCCTAGCACTTCCCAGTCCCGCACAGTTAGAATCCGCCAACCGACTCCTAGAAGCTGAAATTGTCGAGCGCCAATTAGCCGAAGCTGCACTAAAAAAAGCCAAAGAAGAATTAGAAATTAGAGTTGAGGAACGCACCGCAGAGTTAAAATTTAAAACTCAACATTTAGAATTGGCAAACCGACTCCTAGCATCGGAAATTGTCGAGCGGCAATTAGCAGAAACTGCACTAAAAAAATCTAAAGAAGAATTAGAAATTAGAGTTGAGGAACGCACCGCAGAGTTAAAGTCTCAAACTCAACATCTCGAACAAGCCTTGTCTGAATTGCAGCAGGCTCAATCAAAGCTAATTCACAGCGAAAAAATGTCATCTTTGGGGCAATTGGTCGCTGGGGTTGCTCATGAAATCAACAATCCGATCAACTTTATTTATGCGAATGTTACTCACGCTCGCGAGTATGCCGATAGTTTGCTAGAATTGGTGAATATCTATCAAGAGCAGTATCCGAATCCCCTACCCACACTTAAAGAAAAACTCCAGTCTGTAGATTTAGATTTTATTATCTATGACCTACCAAAAATATTGATTTCTATGAAAAACGGGGCCGAGCGCATTCTCGGTATTGTCAAGTCGCTGCGAGTTTTTTCGCGACATGACGAAGCAGAAATGAAAGTAGCCGACGTTCATGAAGGAATTGACAGCACACTGATGATTTTGCAAAGCAGATTGAATGCTAAGCCCGGTTTGGCGAATATTCAAGTTATCAAAGAATATGGCAATTTACCTCGAATAGAGTGCTACCCCGGACAGCTAAATCAAGTGTTTATGAATATCCTGGCTAATGCTATTGATGCTTTAGAAGAGGACAACCACAGCGAGTCGATTGCAGCCAATGAAGCTAATCGTCGCCTCATCAAAATTTCGACCAAACTTTTAGAAAGTGAAGTCGTAGAAATCCGAATTAGCAACAACGGGCCAGAAATCACAGAATCGGTGAGGAACCAGTTATTTAATCCATTTTTTACCACTAAACCAGTAGGTAAAGGCACGGGATTGGGTTTATCGATTGGCTATCAAATTATCACAGTAAGACATCAAGGCGAATTGCAGTGTATTTCTGCACCGGGGAAAGGTGCAGAATTTATTATTAAAATTCCGATTAGCCTGCAATAAACCTTTAAAAATCCACAACGAACAGACCTAAATTCAACTATTTGTAGTCAGGCCGAAGAGTCCTTATTTATAAAAAAACAGCCGATCCAGATACCAGACTTCTTTAAAAATTCGAGTATCTATAGCGGTTCTCAAGCGTGGTGAGGTATGCCCGATGCCCGATGCCCGATGCCCGATGCCCGATGCCCGATGCTTTATGTTACTGAGAAAGGCTATAACAGAATCGTTAACTTCAAACCACGCACATAAGATTATTGCTCAACTTTACCCATTGATCTACGCTTAAATCTTCAGCGCGAGATTGAGGATTGATCTGTAACTCTTCTAGCAATTGAACGAGTTTATCTAAATCCACAGCCCCTTTCAAATTATTTCGCAGCATCTTGCGCTTGCTACCAAATCCCAACTTAACTAAATTCTCCAAATAGCGCGGATTAACCGCCGCAGTTTCTATCTGTCTGGGAAGCAGCCGCACCACAGCCGAATCGACTTTTGGCGGCGGAAAAAAGTCTTTAGACGGCACATCGCAAATTAACTCGCATTCTGCTAAATACTGCACCCGCACTGACAGCGCGCCAAAAGCTGTCGAACCCGGTTTAGCGTAAAGCCTTTGGGCCACTTCTTTCTGCACTAACAGCACGATCGCATCGAAGGGTTTAGCCGCAGGAACAGATATCGTTCCCAGCAGTTTTTGCAGGATCGGGCCGGTGATATTATAAGGAATATTGGCAACAACTTTATTAGGATTTTGGAATTTGGGAAATGCCGTTAGTTCAGCCTCTAAGTCCATTTCCAGGAAGTCGCCTTGCAGCAGTAAAAAATTGTCGGTTTTGCCGAGTTGTTTGGCTAGCTTGACACACAAATCTCGATCGATCTCCACAGCAACAACAGACTCAGCCGCAGGCAGCAAGCGTCGAGTCAGAATCCCCGTACCCGGCCCAATTTCCAGGACGCGATCGCCATCCAAAGAAGCCGCTTTCACAATCTTATCTAAGGCTTTCTCGCTTTTGAGCCAATGTTGAGCAAACTGTTTTCGGGGTCGGGTCGATCGCATTTTTTGAATTGTTGGAGAAATCTTAGCCTGTCATTCTATCACAGCTCAATATCTTTTACCAACCTACGGTGATGTTTATTTTTGTTAACAGGGGTTGAATTAACCAAAAAACTTGGGCACTATAATAAAATAAGGACAAACGATAAAAAATAAATTTATTTCTTCCCAATTACCAACAGCACAACACCTAAGTCACGGAGACACGGATAGCTGTTTTTCCAAATAACCAATAACAAATAACCAATAACAAATAACCAAGAACCAATTACCACTTCCCCAAAAATGAAATTCCAACGAGTATTTGGTACATTACCCAAAACCACAGCCAGCGCCCCCGGCCGAGTAAACCTGCTGGGCGAACACACAGACTACAACGATGGATTTGTACTTCCCACTGCGATTCCCCAGCGCACCACAGTACAAATCGGCTTCAGCAGTGACGATCGACACCATGTTTATTCAGCAGAATATGACGAACTCATAAATTTTTCAGACGACGATACCATACCGCAAAAATTCGTCAGTTATATCTGTGGCTGCCTCAGACTTTTAGAAAAAGAAGGATACAAAATACCGCCAATAAATCTTTACATTAGCTCGAATGTGCCGATCGGAGCCGGTTTGTCCAGCAGCGCCGCTTTAGAAATAGCAACCCTCAGAGGACTGCGCGCGCTGCTGAACCTCCCCATAGACGACGTGCGCCTAGCTCAAATCGGACAGCAAGTGGAAATCCGATATGCAGGCTTGAACTGTGGTATCATGGATCAAATGGCGTCGAGTTTAGCAGACACCAACACCATGCTATTTATCGACACCCGCAGCCTCGAATGCCGCCCGATACCTTTTCCCACAAACACAGAAATTTTAATAATTGACAGTGGCGAAAGCCACCAACTAGCAGCAGGAAGCGGCTACAACAAGCGGCGCGCCGAGTGTGAAGAATCCGCGCGGATATTGGGAGTTAAAGCTCTTAGGGATATCGCCGATCCCAAAGCTGTCGAAGTATTGCCGGAACCCCTCAGAAGACGAGCGCGCCACGTCGTTACCGAAAACAACCGCGTACTCGAAGCGGTAAAATCTTTGCCAGCAAAACGTTTTGGCGAGTTAATGAATGCTTCCCATGCCAGTCAGCGCGACGACTACGAAGTTTCGGTGCCGGCAGTAGACACGCTGGCGGCAATCTTGCAGTCAATCCCCGGAGTTTTCGGCGCAAGGCTGACGGGCGGAGGTTTTGGCGGTGCTTGCGTAGCGCTGGTGGAGAGTGGGAAAGCGGGTGCGATCGCATCCGAGGCGATCGATCGCTACCAGCGCGCGGGTTATAGCGGCCGCGTTTTGGTTCCCGAAGTTAAAGTTAATTCTTAACTCCAGAACTATCTCCCGACAGGGAAGGCCAGCGCACAGTGACAATAACCGAATCCTCCTCGGCCGACCAATAATGAGGCACTCCCGGCAGCCAGAGAGCATAATCTCCTTCGCGAGACAGCAAGATTTCTTGCTCTGGAAATTGCAGGCGAAACCGCCCTTTTACCAGGATAGAAAGCGTTGTTGCTTCCGCATTTACCGCCCACTGAGTCCTACAATCTCCGGCGGTGTGAGTGCCCCATTTTACCTCTAAAACAGAAGTCGATCGCGGGTCATTTTCAGGCGTCATAAAGTGACCCGCAAACCAACCGCCGCGACTTGCACCTTCAGCGCCCGCATTTCCGAAAACCACTTGAGATGACATCAGCTAATCAGGTAAACAACAAATAGCTTGAGAGCACAAACTCTACGTTTTATACTCAAGGAAATCCCGCTCGATCGCTCATGCCGTAGGGACACTCCAAGAGTCAATAGGTGTCAACTTAACGTACAACCGATAGTCAGACAGGGGTTGAAACCCCTGCCTCAAAGCTAAAGTCGTCTGAAGACGACTAATGAATTTTTCAGTCCTCTTTGAGAGGACTTTCGCTATTAGACAGACAGTCCGACAGGGGTTGAAACCCCT
>NZ_JAUBTR010000030.1:0-30136 GCF_036705045.1 Microcoleus sp. BR0-C5 | reverse complement strand
GCCTCAAAGCTAAAGTCGTCTGAAGACGACTAATGAGTTTTTCAGTCCTCTTTGAGAGGACTTTCGCTATGAGACAGACAGTCCGACAGGGGTTGAAACCCCTGCCTCAAAGCTAAAGTCGTCTGAAGACGACTAATGAGTTTTTCAGTCCTCTTTGAGAGGACTTTCGCTATGAGACAGGGAATTCATTCCCTGGCGGACTGGCGGACTAACGGGTGGGCGGGAGAACTGGTGGACAAATAGCTTAAGTTGAACACCTATGAGCTTGTCCTAAGTCCCTACACTCGCCGTCTCCCTGCAAGGGCTTACCACCAAAAGTGCGATACTTACTTGCGGCCCGAAGATTGACCTTCCGTAGTCGCTATTTCCCCAGCTTCCATCAACTGCTTAAAGCGGCGCAAATCATCTCCAATTTGCTGTTCAGGAGCTTCGCCAAATAGTTTAGCAGCACCAGCACCAATTGCACCGCCCGGAGGGTTGTATTCGATGACAACTTTTACCTCTGTACCCCGTCCCGCTGGTGCCGGTTGAAAGCGCACAAAACCCGAATTGTCAACATCAGCCCCTTCCACAGACGCCCAAGCAATTAAGCGATTTTCTTCTTCGCGGACAATCTCTGCATCCCATTCCACACTATTGCCGATCGGCGCGCTAGCAATCCAGTGAGAACGTTTTTCATCGATGACTGTAACGTGTTTGAGATGCTTCATAAACCGAGGCAAATTTTCAAAATTGCGCCATAAACGGTACAATTCCTCAGCCGGTTTGTCGATCGTCACCGTCTTTTCAACTTTAATGCTTTGATTCGGATCGGCAGCCGACTGCAAACCCTCCACAACCCCCATACCGCGCGCAGCTAAACCGCCGCCCGCAACCGCCAGCAAAGCACCTCGCAAAGAACGCTGCGACAAACCAAAAAGCACCAGCGCCCCCCCACCTATTAAAGATGCCCAGCGTTCGGTATCGCTGGTGTTAGTTTGGTTTTGTTTGTCGGAATTTGTCATTGAATTAGATTCCATTAGTTTAAACGTGGTAAATTAATCTGGCTCTAGCAATTCGCCTGCTTATTTTTTATCAAATCCGTACTCTTATATTTTGTCTTCAGCCTCTCTGATTAAAGTTTTGAACCGAATCGGATTTTGGTGAATTTCTGTTTTTTGAGCGCCTGACATATAAATATAGACGCACCACCCACCAGATTATTGTACCAGCGCTTTGAGTTCCTCTACAGATATTAAGTTCACCGCTGAAACTCCTTTTATAAAGGGTTTTGTAATGAAAACCACAGATTCTTTAAAATGTATCCCCACTGGCGCTGCTCCTGCGTCTGCCTAAAGTAATGATCGCCTACTGTAGAGCCTTTCATCCCCGGACTAAAACGGGGTTTGCAGCGGCTGTTCTAATCGAACTGCTTATGACCTAAGATAGACGGCGCTAACTCGGCTGCTACTTTACCATAATTTAGTTGAGTCGGGTTCAACTACTCGTTATATCTGATGAAACCAAAAATGTTTCTGGGGTTGCTGTGGGCAACATTTATTGCCTACACCTTACTGCTAACTCCTCTCGATTAGCCCTGAACGTTAACAGTTATTGAAAAAATGCTCAAATTCCAGCTAGAAGGAATTAACCCCTATTGTGCATTTAATAACTTGGGATTGTTGCTTGATGGCTGTAATATTTCCCTCACTTTTGGGAGACGACATGGCACGCCGTGGACTCGCGGACGATCGCATTTTTTGGGCAGTGTCTCTAGTTCCGCTGTTAGGGCCGCTAGTTGATCTTTGTCTGCGCCCCCCTCTGCCAGAATCTGCAACAGAAATCGCCACTTTCCCACTCACAGCCCGAAATTGAAACATTGAAAAATTTGGTAGTGTTCAAGATGTAATGAATATTCAAGCCGCAACGCGATTAACAAACGCTCAAAAAGCCACATTGAGAGGGTTAGGGGCGATCGCGTAGTCTGTGCTTAGCGTGGACAAAGATTTTAATTTCGCTGAAAATCTCGATCGACACTTATGAGGTGACTCTATGCAGCCAAATGATACATCGGCCCGCTACGATCGAATTGCCCAATGGTGGCAAACTGAGCATCAAGATTCAACCTACGGGATTGCCCAATTAGAACGGGCGATCAAATTTACTTCTAAGCAGCACGCAGCACTTGATGTTGGGTGTGGAAGCAGCGGACGTTTTATTAACAGTTTATCCAAGCATGGATTTCAGCCTGAAGGACTTGATATTTCTAGCGAAATGATCAATTTAGCCCAGCAGCTACATCCAGAAATCACGTTTTACCGGGAAGACATTTGTGATTGGCTGCCGCCGAAACTTTACAGCCTGATTGCAGCGTGGGACAGCACTTTTCATCTGCCACTCAACAAGCAAGCGCCTGTGATACAAAAGCTATGCGATGCGCTTGAACCTAATGGAGTGATCCTGTTCACTTGTGGCGGCGGACATACAAGCAGCGAGGTTTCGGGAGCATTTCAAGGTCAAGACTTTGATTACAGCACTTTGGGCGTAGATACTTTCCTGGAAATTCTCGTTGAGCATCATTGCACCTGCCGCCATCTCGAATATGACCAGTATCCTGAAAATCATGTTTATATCATTGCCCAAAAGACCTAATTTATTATTCGATTAAAGTGTGGGATGTCGCAACTGGTCGCTGTAATCTGCGCTTAACACTTTGCGGAACACGACTTTATCATCGCCCGCCGCGTAGAAGTCGCGAATGCGCGCCTCCTCCTCGTAGCCGCATTTCGCGTAGAACACCCGCGTGCGATCGAAGTCCGGCAGCCCTGACGTTTCCACCAGCAATATGCGCCCGCCCCGCGCCCTCAACGTTTGTTCAACGTAGCGCAGCAGTGTCGCACCGCGTCCTTGTCCTTGGCGGTCAGGTCGGATCGCGATCAATTGTAGGTTCCACGTCTGATTGGTCATCCGTTCTGGCTCGCAGTAGGCGACCCCAACTGGCCCATTGTCGTCATCGGTGAGCCAGAAATGAGCACTGTCGCTGTCGCCACCGAAGTAATCAGCCAGCATTTCGCTCAGTTCCTCAACCTCCTTCGGCCCGAAGCCGATCGCGTCGGCTATGGCCATGAGCGCAGTCCTGTCATCCGGTGTGGTCGATCGAATCATGGCGAACTCCAGCATATTGAGCTGAGTAGATTGTCCTACGGTATACTACAAAAGGCAATTACTTTGGCTCTGAATACTCACACATAACTTTTAAGCTGCTGCCCTCACTGACCAACTAGCGACCTAACTCAGCGCTTAACTTGCGGATCTTGAATCGTGAAATTTGGTGAGATTTTGCAAACTGAGTTCATGCCGCAATAGCTTACGCCATAAGTTATTGAGAGGAAATAGACGTTTCGCTTTTAATAAAAAAGCACATTTAAGTTGTACAACTCAAGGTTTTTTGATTCTTTACTCCCTTCTGCAATGCCTCATTCACCAATAACCAAAATAGGAGAAATACCTCATGTCTACATTCAAATACAACCGTCTAGACAAGAATAATGCTGCGGTTTTGCTGGTAGATCACCAAACTGGACTGTTCTCACTTGTGCGTGATATTGGTGCCGCCGACTTCAAAAATAATGTGCTGGCGCTGGCAAGTGCAGCCAAATTTTTCAACCTGCCTACAATTTTGACAACTAGCTTTGAGCAAGGCCCCAATGGAGTCCTCATCCCTGAGCTGAAGGAGAAGTTTCCAGATGCTCCCTTTATTCCGCGTCCCGGACAAATCAACGCTTGGGACAACGAGGACTTTGTTAAAGCAGTAGAAGCAACAGGCAAGAAGCAATTGATCATTGCCGGAATTGTCACTGATGTATGTGTTACTTTTTGTGCGCTTTCGGCATTAGAGGCAGGTTATGAGGTTTTTGTTGTCACCGATGCCTCTGGAACCTTCGATGAAGCCTGTCGCTATGCAGCTTGGGATCGAATGTCTCGTGCTGGAGTTCAGTTGGTCAATTGGTTTAGCGTTGTGTGTGAATTGCACCGTGACTGGCGCAACGATATTGAAGGACTGGGTAGTCTCTTAGCAGAGTTTATTCCTGACTACAAAAACCTGATGACCAGCTATGCAGCAACGGCAAATCCTGGATATCCCAGTAAGTAGTGAGAAAGCGCCTAGTTTATTTAGCTCCTGTGTAACTGAGTTAATATTGTCATCGCTAGGTTAGGAATTTTACCTGGAACGTAGCGGTGACAACTACTTAGTGGTAAGTCACGTAGAGGGTGTTTTTAATAGCTCTTCTCAATGATTGTAAGTCTTTTTATAGTCATTTCATCTCATGCCAAACCTTCTCCATCGCATTCGTTAATCTCCCGAATGTTTAAAGACGTGCGACCGAAAATTGCCGAGCAATTTGGTGTCTCTAGGGTGGTTGTTCTCAATAAAACTTTTCTCTCAGTTAATTCTCTAAATTCTATGTTGGAAGAACCGTTGGCGAGCAATACCAGTGAAGAAAATTATCTAGTCACCGCTGTGATCTCTCATGTAGTGAAACCGGGGCGAGAGCAAGGTTACGAAGCATGGTTTCATGGCATCGCTGCAGATGCACGAAAATTTAAGGGACATCTGGGTGTTAGCACTATTCGACCCCACGATCACGCTCATCCTGAGTACGTGGTCATTCTCAAGTTCGATTGCTACGACAATCTCAAGACATGGCTAGAATCTGATGTTCGGCGAGAATGGATTGAGCGATTGCAGCCATTGATTGAAAGGCCAGAAGATATTCAAACCCTGACCGGGTTGGAAACCTGGTTTACGCTGCCCCATAAATCGATGAAGGCTCCACCCCCTCGCTACAAAATGGCGTTAGTTACATGGTTGGGAGTGTTTGTTACCATTTCTATTCTCAATCGTTTGCTGGTACCGCTACTATCTGGACTTCCTGCGTTGCTCACATCTCTGATGATCACAGGTCTGACTGTTATATTGCTCACCTATTTGATCATGCCGCGCTTAACACAATTATTTCGCAAATGGTTGTATCCCATTCCCTAAAGTAAACAAATAAAACCCGCTAGATGCGGGCTGAATTTTAAGAATTGCAATTTAACTCACTACTAGGACTTAGGCAGAAAGCGGGTTTTTTAGCTAAATAGTGGATTTGAGACTTTAATGGTGGTGAAAAACCCGCTTTCTTTGGTATTTATGGGTAAGTCATAACTACATCACAACTGCACTAATCAAAGTTTGCACATTTTGCACAACAGCAGTAGTAAAATTATGAGTCACAGGCAAACTGTCAACCACTATTCCAGCGCACAATAGCATCAGGTACAGAATAGAGTATTTGAAGAGCGATCGCGCAACAATCTTATCCTCTGGAGTCTGCAACAGCAACCAAGCTTTTTGGGCAAAAATAGCACCGAGGAAAATAGCTGTTCCCGCATACACCGCGCCCGCTAAATTCAGGGGATAAACTAGCAGCAAAGTTGCAGGAAGCATCAATAGCGTGTAAATCCAAATTTGGCGGGCTGTGGCTTCGTCGCCCTCAATTACAGGTAACATCGGGACGCCTACTTCCTTGTATTCGTCGCGAATCATCATTGCTAATGCCCAAAAATGCGGCGGTGTCCACAGGAAGATAATCCCAAACAGCAGCCACGCACCCCAACTCAAATCTCCTGTCACCGCAGCCCACCCAACTAGCGGGGGAATCGCCCCTGCTGCACCGCCGATGACGATGTTTTGCACGCTGTGACGCTTCAGCCAGTGGGTGTAAATTAGGACATAGAAAACGATGCCTGACATTGCTAGCAATGCGGCTAATAAGTTGGCAACAACTGTGAGCAATGTAAAGGATATTGTAGCTAGGGCGATCGCAAATATCAAAGCATCCCGCTTCTTGACACGCCCGGAAGGAATCGGCCGCCACCGGGTGCGCTCCATAATATAATCGATGTCGCTGTCGTAAACACAATTAATCGTATTCGCCGACGCAGAAGCTAAAGCGCCTCCGGTAATAGTTGATACCAGCAATAGCGGATCTACTTCTCCTTTGGCGGCCATCCACATTCCTGCTGATGTCGTGATTAGCAGCAGTAAAATAATTCTGGGTTTTGTTAGTTGATAGTAACTTTTCACGACTTGCGAAAAGTTTTCGTGGAGACGGGGGCTATTGTTTGTAAGAACTTCTTGCATCGGTTATTAGTTGTTAGTTTTCAGTTGTCAGTTAGTTGTCATTGGTTCGTAGGGGCGGGTTTTACGAGAGATATCTGCCGTAGCTAAAAGGATTAATAAACCCGCCCCCACCGACGAGAGATAAATCAGCCCTCTCTTACTCAAGGAATAGATAAATCTGCGTTTTAGAGAGTGTCCGGTTGATTGGTGCTTGTATGGGCGGGGCGGGTTTATGAAACTGTTGGCTTTTATCGAGAATCATGGTGAACCCGCCCCTACAAGACCTTGGATTATAATAATAACGATGCTACCGGACATAATATTACTCTCAAGCTGATAAAACTCGATCGCGCCAAGCTAAAACACTAAAAGCTATCAGGGTTCCCAGCAAAGCAGCACCGACTGCTTGGTGGGCGACTGTCAGCGGTTCTACCTGAAGGTGCAGCCGGAAAGTTGCTAATCCGAGAACTAATTGAGCAATGAGGCAAACACTCGCCCAGTTAGCCAGTTTTCGCAAATTTGGACTCAGTGCAGGCTGCCGCCAAGCCATCACTGCTAATGCTAAAGTCGCTGCTGTAGCTGGTACGATACCCGCGATGTGGCTGTTCATTACCGAGCACAATTCTGAGGAACTCAAACATTGGTGCAGTGCCCATCTAGAGCCTACTAATGCTCCTAGCAAACTTTGCAGGTAAACTAACAATGCTGCGATCGAACTTACCCAAGCCAATTTGCCGACATTTCCTGTAGCTTCGTAGGGAGTCAGCATGAAACCGATGACTAGCAGGGCCCCAAAAAACAGTAAAGCGGTTCCCAAGTGAGCGGTAACGATGTCAAATCTGAGCAGTTGTGTTACTGTCAAGCCGCCCAATACACCCTGAAAAACAATTAAAAATACTGCCCCAGCGCTCGCAATCGGCAGCCATTTTGGCAGGCGGCTGCGGTAAAACAAAGATAGTCCTAAAAGTGCGATCGCGCTCAAGCCAATTGCCGCTGCGTCCAACCGGTGAAACCACTCCAGAAATACCTGCAAATTCATTTGCGCTGCGGGTATTAATTGACCGTAGCACAGCGGCCAGTCGGGGCAAGCGAGCCCCGCATTCATGACTCGCGTGGCGCTGCCTACTGCCATTAACAGCCAGGTTGCGATCGCAATTTTCCACACTAAGCCCCGGATAATATCTTTTGGCTGCCACTGCACTCCTGCTGCGTTTGGCTGATTTAAAACTGAGTTTGCCATGAACTTTACCTTAGCCTTTGTTATCGATCGAACTTAATGAAATAGCGAGCTTTTACTTTTGCTGAGCTTAGCCGAGCTTAACACTCTTTTTCTGTGACAAACCGTCATATATACTACCTTAGCGACATCGCAATCCAATTAGTTTGTCTTTAGATATTTTTCAACTTTCCTCTTTACATTACAAAGTATTGCAGCTATTTTTATAAATTTCAACAAACTTTAATTATTTTACCGAACCCTTTGCTGTTACAGCCTCCCTCCCTCTCCCGCTCCCGGAGAAAAATAAAGATATGATTAAGAAAAGCTTTTTTTCAAATGTTTATGATATATACCAAACTTTAACGTAAAAGTTTGTAACTAAATACAGGACTGAAGAGTTACCCCCTAGGTGTTTTTCAAGGTAGTTCTCAGGTTTACTCACCTCAGATTGTATAATGTTGGTTTACTCTCTGTGACTCAAGTGACAGATCGACCTGTGAATTAATTCTCTTTCTGAGAGGGCTACTAATTCCTGTTGGCGATCGCTTATTAAATCTAGAGCATGAGCAACCCGCCATCCCAACTCACGGGCTTCTGTCAGGGACGCAATATGCTCTGCATAAAAGTGAGGATACTCCACATGGATGGAATTGGTAAGTTTGATTGCTGCACAGTCTGCAAAAAGACGCTTCAACTCCTCAATGGATTCTAGATCGGCAGGCACAAAAGTTGGATTATAAGGTTCAACCTCTGCCCAAAAAAACTCATTGCGTTTAAAGACGCGCTTCAACTCAACCAACCGGATTGCTACTACACCCATTGCTTCATAGTGGCCCTCGCTATATGTGTCCAGATATGTGTATTGAACCAGTGTCCCAATTGTAGGAACGTCTAACGATAAAACTGTAACGACCTGCCCGTTGCTTAGCTCAAACGATTCTACTAATCTAGTGAGATCTAATCGGTGTTCACTGTAGGGGAAAATCACCTCATGCCACTGTAATACAGGGTACTCAGACCCTTGCAACGGTGTGTTTTGAATCGATAACTCTTCGCCTTCAGAAAATACCACATCTTCGGAAGTTGAACACAGTGGATATAGATCTGGAAGCGTTGTTGGAGGCGCAATCGAATCTATATCTGCCACAGACTGAAAGTGAGCAACATAGGCAGCTAAAGCTGACTCGGTTGAATAATTGTTCTCGTCCAGCGCACCTGGTTCGTCGTACCAAGCGATCGCATGAACCGTCACTCGATAATTGCCATTGGGTAACTCAATCCATCCATAACTCTCGGGATCGTATCGCTCAATTTCGTCACACTCTTCTGCTGGCAACACATAACCCCCATCCAGATAGAGAGATTGATGTTTTACCTGCAACCGAAAATCGGCCCAACAGACTGCGTAGGTAAGTTCTCGTTCGGTCAATCCGACGTTAGTGAACCTAACTGTAGAATTACCATCCCCCCCTGTGTGGACGGCAACAAGTGTTCCAGCGGCAAATTCTTTAAAAATGGCAAAGTCATAGGTCCACCAATTATGAGGATCTGCCCGACGATGTGCCAGATCGTGCGGATGAAAGAGAAACCAAGCTGCCACATCAGTTCCAACACTCAGCGTTTTATCTAATCCACCAGTTATCATTTCTTGCCTCCTTAACTAAATTTGGAATGGAGGAAGTGGCCCTCTTGCAGGGTAGGGTTCACTAATCTTTGAAGCGGTAACTTATAAAAATTACTGCACTTTTATGGTGGAACCACCTTGAAAGCATTCAGACTAAACAGTGCGATCGCTATTTTTACTATGCCAATGTTACTGAATTATATCATGTCCTGGCGATCGCATATAATAAGGGAGTAGTGACTACTGGATTTTAGGCTGGCATGGTGCCTCAGCTCCGAGATCATCAATTGATAGATCAAATCACTCTATCTGACGCACGCTACATCAATTCGGGATCGCCAAGTTCAAATCACTTTTTCTCCTTGGTCAATGTTTTTGAATCGCTCCTAATAACTAATGACTAATGACTTCGTTATTTCAAAAATATAAAAATGTAAAATTATGTCACAAAAAAATGAAACTGCTGTTCTCATCTTATCCCTCCTAATTACGATCGGGCTAGCCGGTGCAGGTATTTGGTGGCTGACAAGCCGAGGCGGCATCAATCTCGGAGGTTCATCACCCCCAAATCAGACAATTCCCAAGCCTCCGACGGGGAATTCCCCGCAATCAGAGCTGGCAATTGAGCAGCGTCTGAGTGCTGGCCAAAAACTGTTACTTCCAGAGCAAGCCACAACAACCAAACAAGCAGCAGTACAGGCGATCGCATCTGGCAACTATAACGCAGCTATTGCCAACCTGGAAACTTCCCTGCAAGCTAATCGCAACGATCCAGAAGCCTTAATTTACCTCAACAACGCCCGTATTGGCAACCAAAAATCCTACACAATTGCCGCCGCAGTTCCCATTGGTGGCGATATCAATGCTGCTCTAGAAATTATGCGGGGCGTAGCTCAAGCTCAAAATGAAATCAACCAAAGCGGCGGCATTAGCGGTACTCCATTAAAAGTGCTAATTGCTAACGATGACAACAATCCAGAAATTGCCGCACAAATTGCCAGTGCGATCGCAAATAACTCGGAAATTTTAGGAGTGATCGGGCATTTTGGTTCAGATACAACCTTAGCAGCAAGCAAGATTTACCAGGAAAAAAAATTAGTAGCAATTTCTCCCACAAGTACGTCTGTGCAGCTTTCAGGAGTTGCCAACAATATATTTCGGACAGTGCCGAGCGATCGGTTTGCGGCTAATGCTCTTTCCCGCTATATGCTGGGAAAATTGCCAAAGCAAAAAGCTGCTGTATTTTTCAATTCTGCCAGCAGTTACAGCAAATCTTTAAAAGATGAATTCACTACGGCTCTTTACGGAGATGGAGGACAAATAGTAGGCGAATTTGACTTTGCTAACGGCAATTTTAATGCCGCCGATAGTGTTAAAAGTGCGATCGCCCAAGGAGCAGAAGTTATTATGTTAGCATCCAATTCAGCCACGATCGACCAAGCTTTGCAAGTAGTGCAAGTAAACGCCAAACGGCTGCCATTACTAGCGGGAGACGGTGCTTATACTGCTAAAACACTGCAAATCGGTGGCGCAGGAGCAACAGATATGGTGCTGGCTGTTCCTTGGCACATTCTCGCAGATCCGCAGTCAAACTTTCCCCAAACATCCAAACAACTTTGGAATGCTGAAGTAAGTTGGCGCACAGCTTTAGCTTACGATGCGGCGACAGCGCTAATTGTCGGTTTAGGGCGCAATCCGACTCGTACAGGCATTCAACAAGCTTTATCGGCGTCAGATTTTTCGGCAAAAGGAGCATCGGGCCCGATTCGGTTTTTACCTTCGGGCGATCGTAATCGCGCAGTTCAATTAGTAACTGTTAAACCCGGAAATCGCACCAGTTACGGTTACGAGTTTGTGCCAATTAATTAAAAAACAAGTTCTGGTCATTTGTCTATGTATAGCAGAAGGAAGAAGGAAGAAGCAATAAAATCAATCGTGTCAGCCATTAAGGATCGCGAATTAAATAATTTACACTCTTGAAATTGGGTTGGGCGTCCCGGCCGCCCTTTCTGGACGGGCGGGACGCCCATCCCACAAGAACCATCAAAATTCTAAGTTATTTAATTCTCATTCCTAAGAACGTCCTAACCGTCTTGGCGGTTGCTATAAAATCTACCATTGTTCCTTGGCGGGGGCAGCTTGATGGGATTGTTTGTTGGCGTGATAAAGGTTTGGTGCAAGCCGCGCGGGATGGAAACTCGAGCTAAATTTGCGAAACTCCGATCGGTCTAACTGACCTATTCCTCTCAAAAACAGCCCTCGGTTTCAAAGCAATTCTCAACAACAGCCACAGCGATCGCCATTCTCCGGGAGTTTCCTGCCGCTGCCACTGGCCCGGCCGACAGTACAGCATTTCGATCAAACAGCGGTGCTGGCTAATGTTCAGGCGATCGAACGCAATTCGCACAGTGGGAAATTCCGCAAAACTGCACTCTTTTCCATCCCGAAAACTCGACTCCAACTGAGATTTATCGCTCACCAACTCAATCTTAGCCACAGGAATAAAACAGTTCTCTTCCATAATTTTCAGAGTCGCCGAATCGCAATCAATCAAACCTTTGGCCAAACGACGCTCAGTGCCGAACTCAACAACAGAGGGTGCTAGCGATCTCCTTGCCTTGACTGCCGCACTGCGAGCGATCGCTTTTATTTTACCCTGGGATAAACTTGTCTCAAAGGCATATTTTGGCAAAATCTCTGCTGCTGTCAAACTTTCTTTACTGCCTTTATTTTTCACCGCAAAACTTGGCCACTGTGTCAAAGCAACTTCCGCGCCACTTTCCGAAATTACAGTGGTTACACCCCAAAAACTTTGACCGCCAATATTCAGTTGTACAACCCTGCGTAAATTGAACCATTCGTAAATGTCCGGCTTAGGAATATCCACCAAAATCAGCAAGGCAATCCCCAGCATCAGCAGGTTGTACGCGCTCCAAATCCATCCCAAACCCATGCCTTTTGACAAATCTGCACTTTCTGATATTGACTGTACGGTGTCAACATTTTTAACTAAATTAATGTTTAAATTGTGCCACAAACTGACTGCTGTAGCTGCGAACAAGACAATCAAAGGCCATCCCAAATTCCAGTTAAAACGAAAGCGATCGCTCGCCATTCCTTTTGGCGTCACCTGAAACCCTTTCCCAAACGGATTCAGCATGGAACTCACCACCGTCACCGCTAAAGGAATACACTGGACGAACGAATAAATATCCGAAAGCAAAGCCGATCCCGATCGGCGGTTCAGCCAAGAAAACACAGTCAGTTGCACCAAATAGTAAGGCAGGAAAAAGTACAGCAATTCCCGCGCACTTGCCCGCAAAGGAATTATTCCAAAAAATGAATAAGCTAAAGGTATCAACAGATATAAAACCTTGGTTAAACTGGTAAACCAGTGCAACAATCCTTCCAAATGAGACAGCCTTTGTACGAATCTGAGACCGCGAATTGTTAAAGGATTGGAATCAATAAAAAATGCCTGAAGAGTGCCTCGCGCCCAGCGTAGCCTTTGATTTAGATGAGCCTCTATACTTTCAGCCGCCAAACCAGCACTCAATTTTTCATCTAAATAAACTAAGCGATATCCGGTTGCTGACAGCCGAATTCCGGTAAAATAATCTTCGCAGATTGAATCTGTGACCAAGCCTCCCGCTGTTTCTAAAGCACTTCGCCTGACTACAAAAGATGTACCGCAACAAACCACGCTGTCGGCGCTGTCTTTGATGATTTCAATTTGCCGATAAAAGATTTCTTCTTCCGGCGCGAGCACATTTTCTAAACCTAAATTACGGGAGATGGGGTCGTGGTTGTAAAAGCTTTGCGGTGTTTGAACGAGGGCGATTTCGGGATTTTGAAAAAATCCAACTGTGCGAGTTAAAAAGTTTTTAGTGGGAATAAAATCTGCATCGAAAACTACAATTAGTTCTCCATTTGTTAGGGCTGTGGCATGATTAATGTTTCCAGCTTTGGCGTGAATATTATCGGGTCTGGTTATATACTCGCATCCCAGTTCTTTTGCCAGTAACTTGATTTCAGACCGCTTGGTATCGTCGAGCAAATATACTTTTTTGTTGGGATAATCTAAGGCTTGACAGCCGATTACACTGCGCCGTAAAATAAAAGCCGGTTCGTTGTAAGTTGGAATGAAAATATCTACTGCCGGGGTGAAGTTTCCAGCTTCAACTGCAACTGCCATGCGATCTGCTTCTCGACGCCGGTCTTTCATTCTCAGCATTAAATACAGTTGAATACTGGTGTTGAAAACCAGTAACATTTCTAGGAAAAACAGCCCCAAACTAAAGATACCGTTGAGGGGATCGGTTAAATTTAGAGTAGCGAGCGATCGCCATACAACGTAGCGAATGGTTAAAGCCATCACTATTGCAACTACCACAGCGCGCGACCATTTCTGCGGTTGAGGCGAAATTTTAATTGCAGCTAAAGCAACACAGACAAGCGCGATCGTCGGCACTAACAAATACATCTTGCTCGTAGCAGGCACTTGCAGCCACACAGGCGGGTTTTGCTGCCAAGTGTTGATTGTGGCAAAAATACCGCTGACTGTACCTTCACCCGCAAACCAGGCCCCGGCGATCGCACCTGCGAAAGCAACCACCCCCAACACGACTAGCGTTGCCGTCGGCAGCCGCGAAATCCGCCCAAAGCGGCGTTTCAAGTCTTGAAAATCAAATCTTGAAGTTGTCATAAAATAATTTTAAAGTCCCGATCGTGCATGCAACAGTAAGGGTTTCCTGCTGTCCACTTTTTAATTCAGTTGAAAATTCCTACACACCCCAATTACTATTTTTACATTTTTTAACATTCTAACCCTTGTATGATAATTCATCTTGCTTGCTGTTGCCAAACTGCTTAGCGAGTCCAAACCTGGCAAAATATAGCAGAAGCAAGAAGAAATAAGGCTTTAGTTACCGAGGAGAGAAGTCAATCGATTTTAGATTTTAGATTTTAGATTTTAGATTTTAGATTTTAGATTTTAGCATTGACCCCACGGATCAATTCGGGGGGCAAGTTTCATCGGATACAGGTTTTTTATTTCTGGACGGATGAATTCGGGGGCTTTTATCCTGGGTGCGAGGGGGTCAAAAGCAATCTTCGGCAAGGATTTCAGCAATGTCAGCAACAGGCTTTCGGGCCTGTTCCACCATAAAAAATATTTCTTGTGGGCCGTTTCTGCGACGCCGCCCATAAAAAGCTGATTGAAAATGCTGCCACATCCCAGTCCTAACCGTCGGGCGCGCTTGCTATAGTTCAAAAAAAATTATCTTGTCTAAAAATCCAATAGGATTGCTATATCAAACTATAGCAATCCCTAGGATTTAACAATTAGACGAATTTGACATCTAACTAAAGGTAGATTAATTTTATATTAATTTAAAAAAATTACCGCGATCGCAGCACAAAAATTTAGCCATCCAAAAACTAATCAGCAATTTCTAATTGCGAGATTGCATAGCGGGCGACAGCCAAACTAACCCTGGCTTGTTCTATTTCCGACAATTGGGCCCAAGGTCTTTTAGTAGCCATCACTAATTCTCCCCCTTCCGAATCAACATCTCGCATGGCATAAGCCAAAGGACGTGCCAACACCTGCAAATCTTCCTCAGCCCACTGAGGCAAAATATCTAAGACGCACTCTACCATTTGGTCAGCTAAAGATTGATACTTAACAGTAGCGTTTTGCACGCTTTGAGCGATGCTGGCCAGAAAATCTTGAGGAACGCGAGCAAATTTTTCGCGCAAAGACTTTTGCAGAGCAGTCGTCAGCCAAACTTGTTCTAATTGCGAGAATAAAACTTGGGACTTCAGGGCAATATCGCTGTCGCTGAATGAATCAGATAGCGCAAATTCCTGCTCTAGGGCAGTTAAATAAGATTCCGATTCAAGCTGTGCAGGATTCCAGGGGTAAGCAACATCAGTCTGAACAATTGTGGCGAGAAGTTCCATCTGGGCCTGAGTTTGAGAATCGCGAAAATATTCAGAATCAGTAGATTGGGTAGCCATGATGTAATACCTAAGTGGGAAAAGGAAAAGACAGAGGGGGGACTGTGCCAAGAGCTAGTGCCGAGCTATCAGTGGTGAGTAACTCTCTTAAATTCCGACTGGAGACTTAACGCCTAGAACTTTCCTGTGCTACTCGCCGCTTGTCTTCATTAGCTACACCCGCACCTTAATTCGTTCCGCAATCAGTCTCACTGTAGCCCGAAGTTTTAGGAACCTCAATAGTGAACTCAAAAATCTGACCTTGAGAACTGCCAAATTTTAGCTGAGTCCCGCTGCGTAGCAGCAATTCTTGGTGGTGAACTCTCTGCCATCCCTCAGATCCCAAAACTAGAGTCCCGTAGCGAGAAAAATCGCGCAGGAAGTAGCTAGGTTCTTCCCGGCTATCTCCGATCGTGTTGCGGCAGAAAATCTCGGCGTGTTTTTGAGAAACCCACTGTTCTCGAATCACTACGTCGTTTTCTTCCCAGCGTCCAACTCGAACCATACCTGCGCGAATCGGCCAAACCTGATTGCTCGATTCGGTGGATTTGGCATTTGGTCGATCGCGCCCCCGCAAATAAGCACAAGACGGCAACCGTCCCAGCCAAGTAGAAGAATTTAAAGGCAATTCAGTTTTCAGGTCATCTACCGGCTCAGTTAGCTGACCGTCAAACTCAGGGTGCATATACAGCACAGGCAGCGTCCAAGCCGGTTGATTGAACTTGTAGAGGGTCAATAACTGCTGTCTGGCGACGGCGACGGCGCGATCGATCGACATCCGTCCGGCCAAAGCTTGGGCAAAACTTTGGATAAAACTCAGGGCCTCGCGATCGGCGATCGAGTCCCGCATCCCCAACACCGCAGGCACCCCGTGATGGATCAGTACCTCAGCCAAACTGCTGCGGGCGATCGCCTGTTGCTGGCCGTTAGTTGAGTGCAGCCTCTCCACCGCCGGCTGAGCTCCCCAGCAGGCATTAAACACCGCCAGCGTCACGCGGCACCGAACTAATACCTGAGCTAGTTCAGTGCCATTAATTGCCGTTTCCGGTCCCAAAAACAGCAAACCGCCGTCGGGGCCCGGTATCCCGTGGCCGGCGTAAAACAGAATGTTGTAAGCTTGCGTTTCCAGCCGAGAAATGAGTTCCGCCGGAGTAGGTTCGATCAGAGTATCGACGCGAGTCGGAACGCTGATGTCAAAATATTTGCCGCTGTCGTCGGTTTGAAAAGCACTTTCCAGAACCCCAGCTAGGGCGAGTGCTTCTTCTCCCAACTGCAAATGACCGTTATTGCTGTTGGAAAATTGAGAATTAGCACTACTGCGGCCGGGTTCTGCTTGTCCCAAAACTAGCAAAATGTTGAGCGACTCCGCAGGCTGCAGGGGTGGCAAAGGTTCAACATTGCTGGTAGTGCGGCTGAACAGCAGTTGCTGCGACAGAGAAATTGCCGGTTGACCGGCTTGAGGCTGCATAATTTCCCAAGGCAAAGCAATTAAATACGGTTCGCGCAAGTCTACACGTACTCGCAGGGGTAGATTTTGCCCGATCGCGATACCTTTACTTTCCTGGAGACTACCCTGAATCGGCCCTTCAAACAGCCACTGCCAAAGATTAATCCCCAAATGCTGCATCAGGCGGCTGCTGTAGCTTGCCGGTGGCCGAGGCGGATGCTGATCCCCTTTGTCGCCCCGCCCCCGTTGACCGAGGTGGAGCGGCACAGAGGGGGTCGCTGGAGCGAGGTCTAGCGACTGAAGACTTCGTTGTTCAGTTTCTGCCAGTATATTCTGGTTGTTTTCCGGCGAGACGAAACTGCCATCAGGATTTAGGGGCAATTCGTGAATTGTCCCGGAGGGCGAAAACATTTCCTGCCAAGCTTTCCAAGATTGGGATAGGGTATCGGGCCACATACAGTCGTGGTGAACGTACCCGCTGGGATAGGGAGCTTGTAGAACCCAAGTGGCAAAATGGTTTGCCCCAGCGGTTCTCAGGCGAGCGATCGCTATACTGAGGCAAGGACTTTCAGGGCGCGCCATTCACAACTACCGACTCTGGATATAGGGTTAAATTGAGTTTCTCTATTTGTAGTTTATCGGGTTTGGGGTGCGATCGAGTGCGAGAGATTGCTTTGGGATGTTTCACTTTTACTTAGTGCCCAAAAATTTATCTATACTCGGTAAATCTACCCAAGTTCCCGTAGCATTCGACTCCTGGGTCAAATCCATCAACAACTGCGAGTAAACCCCTTCTCTGAGGGACGGTATCAAGGATTTACCGGCATCTATTGCTTCTACCCACCTATCTACTACTCGAATAAACGGTGCAATTCTCCCGTCTGGATAAACTTGAGGAAACTCCAATCTTTGAGGAATTTTGATTTCAGCTAAAGGTTCTCCACCTTGGGAACCCCACAAGCGAAATCCGTGGACGTAATCTTGCTGGTTGTCGCTTCCCAACACCAACGTACCCTTACTCCCGTATATTTCCACCCAGTGTCCCCGCCCTTGATACGTAACAGAACTCAAACAAACTTGACAAGGAGTTCCCCCGGCTAATTCCAACATCAACGTGCAAGAATCATCTGCATCAACTAATTTTAAATTTCCCGAATCATTCGGATCGGGCCGCCGCGAAATTCCTGTAATCAATTGCCCAGAAAGCCTCTGCGGCGCGCCGAACAGCCAGCTAATATAATCAAAAACGTGAGAACCAGTCGCGCCCAAAACTCCGCCGCCTCGATCTTTCTGCGCGTACCAATTCCAAGGGCGACTCGCATCAGCGCGGCTCGAAACCAGCCAATCAATCTTAATTAAACGCTTTTCTCCCACATATTCTGCTGCCAATAATTCTGCTAGCATTTGCCATGCGGGGATGAAGCGAAACTCAAAGTCCATTGTGGCAATTGCTCTCGAACCACCCTTTTTAAAATCGGTTTGAGATTCGTTGTTTGCCAATCGGTAAAGTTCCCTGGCTTCATTGGCTGTCAGGGCTGTGGGTTTTTCTAATAATAAATGTTTGCCTGCTTCCAAGACGGTTTTTGCCATTTCAAAATGCAAAAACGGCGGTGTGGAAATGCTGACTCCCGCCACTTCTGGGATGGCTACTATATCGGCGATCGAGTCGCAAGCATAGGGGATATTGTGGGTAGAGGCGAGATCCTTTGCTTTGTCTAAATTCCGGTGATAAACAGCCACAACCTCTGTCCGGTGATGGGCCTGGAATCCGGGAAGGTGTACTTTTTGACCGAAACCGGTACCGACTACTGCAACGCCAATTTTTGACATAATTTAATAATTGGGAATTGTTAACTGTTGACTGTTGACTGTTAACTGTTGACTGTTGGCAGTTGGCAGTTGGTAGTTGGTAGTTGGTAGTTGGCAGTTGTTAGTTGTTAGTTGTTATTTGTTATTTGTTAGCTGCGACCAATAATTAATGACCAATAACTAATAACTAATACCGACTAACCAATGACTAATGACTAATGACTACTGACTACTGACTAACTACCCATTCAATTACTTGTTTGCCCAAACAAACCCCGTCAAATAAGTCAATTTCTCTGAGCCCTGTAGGGCTGGTGACATTAACTTCCGTGAGATAACCGCCAATGATATCAATGCCGACAAAGTACAGTCCATCTCGTTGCAGCACGGGCTCTAATTGAGTGCAAATTTCCAGTTCGCGATCTGTAATTTCGGTTTTTGCGACTCGGCCACCGACGGCCATGTTGCCGCGAAATTCATTACCAGTGGGAATACGGTTGATAGCACCGATCGGCTTGCCGTTCAACAGCACTATCCGCTTGTCTCCCTCTTTGGCTTCCGGCAGATAAGTCTGAACCATCACGGGAATTTGCCCTTGTTGAGTGCTAATTTCGACGAGGGAGTTGAGATTGCGATCGCCCGCCTCCAAAAACAAAATCCCCTCGCCAGCTTTACCGCCCAAGGGTTTAAGAACTGCCGCTCCTTTTTTCTCAACAAATTGCCGAATTACCTGCTTGTTTTGAGAAACAATTGTTTCGGGGATCGCTCCCTCAAATTGCAAAGCATACATCTTTTCATTCGCCGCCCGCAATCCTTTGGGACTGTTAACTACCAAAGTTTTAGTAGGATCGATGCCATCTAGAAGGTAAGTAGCGTAGAGGTAAGGAATGTTAACTGGGGGGTCTGTCCGCATAAATACTGCGTCCATTGCTTCCAGAGGCTGCAAAGTAGGCTGTTCTACCTGGTACCAAGCCTCAGCCGCCTCCCAGCGTCCCTCTACCACTTTTACTGGGGTGAGGGCTACCCGACTCAGCATTGCCCAAGTTTTGCCGCCGATGACGCTTAGTTCGTTGGCTTGAGTTGCCCACACTTCGTGACCCAACTCTTGAGCGGCTTCCATCAGCGCTACGCTGGTATCGTGTCCTGGAATTAGTCGCGCGAGGGGATCGATGATGAATGCAAATTTCATTGTCAATTAAAATTAAGAATGGGTCGCAGGAAAATTTGGGCTAACGGAAAATTCGACAAGGAATGCCTCATTTTGCTGCTAGGAGGGGGTCTAGCTGGCCTAGAGCATCGAGTTTGTGGATGTCGTCGCAGCCACCTATGTGTTGGTCGTTAATGAATATCTGGGGCAGGGTGCGTCCTCCGTTGGCTCGATCGCTCATTTGAACCCGTGCTGCTTCATCTCCGTCGATCGCGTACTCTGTAAAATCAATCCCTTTTCGCTTCAGCAGTGCTTTGGCACGAACGCAAAACGGGCAGGTTCTCCAAGTGTAAATTTCTACTTTAGGGGTCATGAGACGCTCAAACAATAACAATATTTTTTAATTGTAATCTTAACCATAGTGCGGACTGTTTTTACTTCCTAGGCTGAAACCCTCGATTTTTCGTTGGTAGCAAACTTGCCTAGGAGCCTTGAAACCCTTATTATACGGTGGGTTATCAAAAACTGTGCGAAGCATTGATCTTAACCAATCTTATTTTAATTTTTATATTTTAATTTTTATTATATATAGCAACATATAGCAACCTTATCTGTTGCACCGGAGGTTATTCATTGCTGAAACCCTTGCCAGGAAGTGCATTTGCCTTCTTCCTTGTTTTTACCCTGACCAGGAATTTCAAAGGTGGTACCCGCCACGTGATTTATCCGTGGAATCAATCCCAAATCTCAAATCTCAAATCCTCAAGAAAGAGCATTTATCCGTGGGGTCGCCTCTAAAATCTCAAATCTCAAATCTCAAATCGATTGACTGAAGTCGCTATCGCTTTCTTCCTTCAACATCCGGCTCTATTTGCAGCGCACAAGCGAGGTGTCAAGTTATTTTTTATACAATTTTTTATTTCTTATATAAATTTAAGTAAACAAATACCCACGCTAAAAAAAACGGAGACATTATAAAGGCAAACAGGTTGGTCATCAGCCTGCCTAGCGCTGCGGACCAACCTGCTTGTTTCGCTTTCTGCACGAACATATCATTCCTGCACCTGTCAGTAGGACTGCGATCGCAGTACCCGGTTCAGGAATAGCAGTTGAGTTTCTCGAAGGTGTGCCTGTGTATATTTGGGACAAACTCGGGGTCGGCAATGGCGGGTCGGGTTCCGGGCTGGGGGGTGGAGATGGCGGGCTGGGGGCACAGGCACTAGAGTAATTAAAAGGCCCACACACATCTACTTGTGCTGAAGCCGGAGGGGCGGCAGCTAGATAGTAAAACGCTGTTGCCATTGTGGCAGAGAGTCCAATTGCTAGTTTTGCCAGTGGCGTACACATAACTATTTAGTTAAACAGTGGTAAAATCGAAAAATAGAAATAGTCCTAGAGATTAGCGCTGTACCACGGGCAAGGATTTTAGAGTTCTTACAATAAATGGATGTATTCTCTGGCCGACGTCTGTAAAAGATAGTATAGCGCTTGAGGTGAGTGCCCAAACACTTTAATAATAATATTATTCTCTTTCACCTTGACGTCGCGTACCGTGGTTGGGGCAGGTGGTTGGGCCAGAGTGAAGCAACATCTTTTTGCAACCTCTGAACCAACAGCCGTTACAGCCATTAACAAAGAGTGTTTTGACCTTGACCGCGGCCTCCGGAAATTATTTATTTAACCGATCGCAAAATAGAGCTGCTGTATTGTACTTTGCCATGCACAATCTGACTACTCTTTTATAATCTCATAGTTCGACTAGATCTGTCCTCAGTATATGTACGTATATTCCCCCATGTCAACTATTCAAAAGGAATATTTAAGTGTTTACCGAGGGTAGAGGGCGTATTGAACGAGCTGAGCTAGTCTGTCGCGGAGAGTTTCCATCCCGAGACCTTTGGCCGCCGAAATAAATACTGCTTGAGGAAATTCTTCTCGGGCGAGGGCGAGAGTCTCTCCATCTACGGCATCGATTTTGTTAAAAACTACAAGGGCTGGGCCGGGAGTTACGGGCATATCGGTCAAAATATTCATCACCGATCTAATTTGGCTCTGCCACGCGGGATGGGAGAGATCGACAAGGTGCAGCAAAGCATCGGCGTCAGTGACTTCTTCGAGGGTAGCCCGAAAAGCGTCGATCAAGGCGGGAGGCAGTTCGCGAATAAAGCCCACTGTATCTGTGAGGACGATCGACAGGGGTTCCCCGGTGACGCCGGAAATGGTCAACCGTCGAGTTGTGGGGTCGAGGGTGGCAAATAACTGGTCGGCGGCATAGACTTCGGAATTTGTGAGCAGGTTGAGCAGAGTCGATTTACCCGCGTTGGTGTAGCCGACGATCGCGACTGAGGGTACCTCGTGATGATGCCGGTTCTGCCGCAGCCGGAAGCGGTGGGCCAGCAGTTGATTTACTTCTTGCTGCAATCGAGAAATGCGTTTGGCGATCGTCCGCCGTTCGGTTTCTAGCTTGGTTTCCCCAGGGCCTCTGGTACCGATGCCGCCACCCTGTCTCGACATTGCCTGACCGCGACCTCTGAGCCGGGGCAGGGCATACTCTAGCTGAGCGAGTTCGACTTGCAATTTACCCTCGCTCGATCGAGCTCTTTGGGCAAAGATGTCGAGAATTACCTCTGTTCGATCAACTACCGGGATACCTATCTGAGTTTCCAAGTTCCGTATTTGTGCGGGGTTCAGGTCGCGATCGAATACCACGAGGTTAGCGCTAATCGTCTGAGCGGTGAGGGAAATTTCCTGAACTTTGCCTTCCCCGACGACTGTTTGCGGATGGGGGCGCGATCGTTTTTGGCGCACTGTTTGCAGAACCTGACCCCCGGCGCTTTCAACCAGCCGCGTGATTTCTGCGAGTCCGTCCTCAAACTCCAACTGAGTCATGTGCTGAGTCATTACACCTACCAACAGCACTTTGTCTTGGTCTGCATCGACCTGCTTAGCGACAAACTCTGCTTCAAACTCTGCTTCGAGTCCTTCCACTAAATCCAGAAAGTCTTGGTCGGCGAGTTCGTCCAAATTCAGCGGTTCTGATATTTTCCAGGGAAAGTGTGGAGTTTGAATTAGTGACTTTTGAATTGAAGGCTCTTCTATTTCATCAGTTGCATCTGGTTCTAACTGAGCGCTCAAAACAGAGAACTCAAAATTTGGCCGATCTCCCTGGGGTATCAGGTGAGCGAGATAAGTTTCTTGGATGTAACCAGTCGCACCGCCACCGCGACGCTGAAATCCTCCGCCGGTCAGTGTCAGCCAAACCAGAGCGTCCAGGCGCTGAATTGCCATTGCTGTGAGGGCTGCTTCGCTTGGGGTTTCTGGCTTCAGGTGGGTGGCGATGCAGCGAATGCCACTGAGGCGACCTCCCCCGTAGCGGGGCAATTCTAAGGGCGCAATCTGCGTTTGCCGGGGTGAACCCACGCCGACGCGAATTACTTGTCCGCGGCGGTTGATGTAGGTGCAGATTGGTTTGTCTATTTCCGTGCTGATGGCGGCGACGCGCTGGGCGAATTCTGCCGTGGTGATGCGATCGCCCGGTAGTCGCTGGTGGTAAAGCTTTTCGAGTTGCTTGAGCTGGCTGGACTTTAAACCTTGAAGATTGCCGTAGATGGTTTCGATAACTGTTTCTCCCGATCGATCTGTTTATCTCCTATTTTAGTTAACTCAAGGGCGATGTGTTCGGGTTTTAAGCTGAAATTTACTAAATTTTCTTGCCTCTAGCAGAGCACGGATTCAGTATAGTCGAGTCACCAGCGCCGTTGTTTGCCGCTACGGGGCGATCGGGCTTTTCACAGTAGCAATCTCAACTTCCACTTGTATTTAGTATCCAGAGATACAGGCGATCGCTGAAAAATCTAGCGCAACAAAACTTAACACTTTATTTTCCGTTTCAAAATCCTCCTTTAGACTTGTGTGTATCTTGAGCCTAGAGACAGATAGCAAAGCAGAAATTAGGCCGCTACCATGAGAAGCGAACATTGTTAAGGAATGTAAAAACATGGAAACTCGCCCTACTAACCTCCCTCCTACGGCTAATGCTTACAACGGCAAAGATCGGAATGCCTTTTTGTTTGGCTTCAACCCGCAAGCAGAACTTTGGAACGGTCGCTTAGCGATGATCGGTTTCTTAGCTTATTTGCTCTGGGATGCTGCTGGATATAGCGTTCTGCGCGACATTCTCCACTTTCTGCCTACCTACATTGCTCAGTAATGACGAGCAGTCTATCCTGTCTGGCAGCGTGAGGAAATGCCGCCACTGCCCGACAGGCTAAAAGTTACAAATGGCAGCGAGTATGGTTTTGTCCCTTTGTATCTTTCGTTACTTTTGAATGGCATTAAAAGACTTCTTGCTGTGATTAGATAATTACGGGTGGGGGCGCTGTCGCTGGCGCGGTGAATATTAATAGCAACAGATATTTATTGCGTAAAGGCGATCGCCCCTGCTGTATTTTTGGCAAGAAATCTCATGGAGCATTTCTGATAATTTATGAAAAATAGGAGCATCAACAATGATTAACTCAAATTTACTGGCAGTAGTAGAATCGACTGTGACTGACACAGCATCAGGAAATTGGCAAAAGCCTTTGGTGATGTTTGTTTGCAATATCTTAGCATTGTTAGTTCTCAGCCGCCGAATTTGGTATCCCCACGTCGGGCCGAAAATGCCTTTGCCCTTCCCGTCTTTGTTCAACAATGTTAGCGTACCAGCATTTCTGGCTTGCATGAGCGCCGGTCATTTGCTGGGAGTATTCGCGATTTTGGGGCTGAGTATCGACAAGGCTATCTAGTAGTAATTGAGATCCTTTTGTGGCGAATTCTTGCTGCAATTGGTTTGTTAAAAAGCGGACAAAAAATGGCAGGGGTAAGTGAAAAGCACTCACCCCTAATTTTAATTTTATATATGGAGTGGCGCCGAAATCGTTTTTTTTACCATCCACATTAGCTCAGCTTACTATGCTTAAAGCCTTCAAATTCGACTGCAAAGCCTTCACCTTGGGGAGCCGCACACATTAACCCAACTTGAACGATTGGTGACTCAGTTAGATATGCCAGTCGCATCATTGAATAGTCTGACCCATTCAACGAGTATAGCACTTCCACCGTTTCAGCTCGGCGCTTTACCCGCAGCCACAGGGAAACAGGCGGCACTTCAAGCGGCATAACAGACCAATCGGAATAGTCTCGTGTCACAACCGCACTCACGTTTTGCACTCCCTCAACAAACTCAATACCGCACTTGAGCCAGATATTTTCGCTCTCTCGAATCATCAATCCTGCTTGATCGTAGAGCGATCGATAGCAACCAGTAATTTTGACTTCGGCCGTAAAGTCGCCTGACACTTGACGGTAGTAAAAGTTGCCGTTATCGCGAATGAATCCGTAATGAGTGTGCCGCCAAAAGTCAGTCTTTGCGCCGGCGGTAATGTGGATAACATCGTTATCCTCATGCCATTGTAAAGGTTCGTTGTACCATTGCATTGTTTGCATCTCTTGCTAACTTCCTCCAATTCCGTGCAGTACCAAATCAGCCAAAAAATGAGATAACATAGCGTATTCTAATCCCCAACGCCAGTAAAGAAAACCAAAGGGAATCCCTAAGACGGCATTGAGTGTAATGGTGCGGAGAATGACGATCGGGGTTAATGCCCAGACATGGGCAGCCGCAGGCAAATGACCCACACCAAACAATATTGCCGCCGCCACAATTGCCAGCCAAAAAATCAATGTAGAGGGTTGCGGTTTGTCTCGCTCAAAAATCTTCCAAAGTAGCCACGCAATCAATGTCATACCGAACAGTCGCAGCAAGAGTTCTTCGGTTATGCCTCCGTAGAAGGAAGCTAATATGCGTTTCCAGAGGTCAATTTCGAGCGTTGTTGGAGTTGCCATTGGCGGCATCCAAGGTTGGAAAGCTAAACTCAATCCAATCAGGACGACTCCACCGATGCAGCCTACAATTAGCGCCGTGTTAAGGCCAGATTTAGATATTGGCGCGAAAGGCTGTCGATATACCAAAGCACGAGCTATGGGGGTATCAAGTCCGATCGAGTTACCGAGGCGAAGCCCAATCCAATTCAGGAGAATCAAAAGAAGTCCCGTTTGAAGGGCGGAGGCAATAGCTATAACAGGTAAGGGTGTAGGCAGTTGCCCGATTGCTGGATTCAGAGACAGCGCATAAGGAAATAATGCCAACGCTGCCAGAGTGCCCAGTAAGGCCCAAAATAGCGCCAATCGCAGGTGATGTTTGTTGGAAGTATCTGTAGTCATAATTTTTGATTGCAGATAGAAACACCCAATTAATAAGGCTCGCGAATTAAATCATTTACACTCTTGAAAGTGGGGAGTAGGGGTTGGGCGTCCCGCCCGCCCTTTCTGGACGGGCGGGACGCCCATCCCACAAGAACCATGACGCATTGTAAGTTATTTAATTCTCATTCCTAAGTCAAGAATTACGCACTTCCACCAAAGAAACCGGGTTTTTTATCGAATCTGCGGGTGGCCACGAAATATTCTCGTAAAAAACCCGGTTTCTGGGTCCCCATGCGTAAGCCCTATATAAGATTAATTTGACTGAATTTGCGAATTCAAAACCTTAGAAATTCGATCGCGCGTTTCCTCCAAATGAGCCCGCGTATAAGCATCAGCATTCCGATCCAAATTCCGAATACTCTTACTCAAACCCTCCCGCAACTGCCGCAACTCATACCAAGCCAAACTCCGCGCATCCTCTGGAACACTTGTTTTTCGCAACACCATTCCGATCAAAATTGCTAAATGTTCCCGCTGCAAAGAACGCCGAAAAGTTGAAATTTGCATCTTCTTTTCCGGCTGCAAAACCTCTTGCCAGATATCCTTTTGCACAGTATTCAACACTTCCGGCAACCTCAAAGCAGTTTCCGGCGCGGATTTTAATTCTGCATCCCGCAGTCTCGCCAAGCGCATCGGAGATAGCAAAACCCGCAACACAAACCGCTGCAAAAAAGTAATTCGATCGCCGATCGGGTAATCTAGAGGAAACACCAAAGCCGGACTTCCCCAGTGTTCCCAGCGCGAAGGCGCCAATTTATTCAGCAATTCCGGCGCAAAACTAAACGCATCCGGCGCAAAAACGTACTTTTCAAGGGTTGCTAATGCTTCTCGCTGCTGAGAAAGTTCGATCGGCACAAACGGCAACTTCCCATTAGTATCTCCAGGGCGAATCCGATTAAACGACTGCCCCCCCACATACAAAGTCGCATTCATCACCTGCTGAACATAATACCCGAACACCGAATCAAACATCACCCGCAGTTCGTTATAACCGTCTTTCCCAACCGGAATTCGCTTTTCCAAACGCTGCCACATCGCCCTAGCATTATCCAATTGCCATTGCGAATACCTCAGCATATTGGCGCTGAGATCAAAGGTATTTGCAGCGGGGTCAAGAATATCAACAGAATCCTCATCCGGCGCGTAAGCTAATTGGGGTTGGGCAGCGAGGCTGGCAATTTGTTGCAGCGCTGGTAAGTCGCTGTTGGGGTCCCGGCCGCCAATCACCTTGTAACCATACTCTATCGCCCAATCGTCATAGGGCCCTACAATCGTTGGAAAATAGTCGCCCTGCACAGTTCCCGGAGGTGCCAAATTAATCGGCACATAATCCATCACCGACGAAATCATACCTTGCGTGCGAGTTACCTGAGTATTGTTCAAATCCTCCGGTTGCAGCATCGTACTCCCGTGAAAATTGTGCCTCAAACCCAGAGTGTGACCGACTTCGTGCGCCGTCAAAAATCGGATATATTCATTAACATAATTGTCAATCGCCCCACTGCTAGGCGCTGCATTTTCCAACAGATCCATCGACATTGCCCCCATCGCAAACTGGCGGCTCGATTCCAACCCAAAACACATATCCGAACTCGACATCAACCGCGATAAAGGCGAGCGCTTTTGCTCTTGGTATCTTTCTACCAAAGTCGGCAAATCATCAGCCATTCCACCTTGAGCATTTTCCCCGCTGCTTTTTCCTAAATCCCCATTTTCTAGCACATTCAAATAGCGAGAATACATTCCGAACTGACAGGGATTGGTATTAGAACCGTTTCGCCCTTGAAAACTCTTAGATAGCGATCGATTTTGTTCCACCAAAGACCGATAGCCCTGTTTGATTTCCCGGACAACATTAGCATCCAACAGAATGTCAGCATCCAAAATTTCCCCCGTCAGCGGGTTAGTGCGAGACGGCCCGATGCCGGCAAACTGAGGCTCAAAAGAACTCGACCAGCGAATAGTATTGTAGCGAACGTCAGCCGGGTCCCATTTAGCATTGTCCGGCATTTGTTTGACCTGTATTGCCTCAGTAAAACCTGCCTTTTCAAAAGCTTTATTCCACTTCAAAACTCCCTCACTAATTGCGTTTCGGTATTCGGGAGGCACATTATTTTCAATCCAAAAGACGATCGGCTGCACCGGAGGCGACATCGGCGCTGTCGGGATTTGCTTTTGCAAATGCCAGCGATTGATATAGCGCACAAAAGGCTCCCGGCTGCTCTTGTCAGAAAAGTCCTTATATGCTGTAAGAAAATAGCCCACTCGCTCGTCCGCAAGTCTGGGGCGGTAGCCGTTATTTAGCGGCACTTCCGAGAAACTGTAGTGAATGCGGAGGTTAAAAGCCCGACTGTCAGGAACCGAAGGTAAATAGTTAATTTCACTGTCATTATCGCTAGAAAAACCATAGACAGAAGCAATCTCCACATTCAGCGGAAACGCTTTAACATCTTTAAAAGAAGACTTATCTGCATCGATCGAGTACGAAGCGCCCAAAAGCATCGGCAAAATCGCTTTTACCCCTGGTAAATCGCGTTTGTCGCTCATCAGCAAATCGCCTAAATCGATCAGCAGAGTTTGTCTTTGCGGATGAATGCTTTTGAGAGGCAAAGAATAGAGAATCGAGTCGCTAAATCCCCGTGCTACCGAACCTGCTTGCGGGTCGCCCGGACTGGTGCGAAAATTTATATTTGGTATCACAAACTGCACGTTATTTTGGACGCGCCGCAGTTGAAACAAGAAATCGCCGATCGGCATTCCGCTCAAAATGCCCGCTTCCCCCAAACCCGATGCCAATGTCACAAAGCACAGGAACTTTTTGTCGAGTTGTTGCGGTTTAATTTCCAGATATACTTTATCAGTTGCTTGATTGCGGTAAAGGGTAAATAATCCCTCTAACTTTTGTGCGTCTTGGACAACCTCTTCAAAGGGGGCCAGAGTTTGCTGTTCGCTACTTTGTTCGTTGCTGGGCGGCCCAGATGATAAAGCTACAGGTAAGAAGAAACCTTGATACAGACTGAAACAGAAAAATGCTAAAGATAATATAAAAAATATCAAAGGCAGATTTTTTCTGGCACTTTTTATCTGTGTATTTTTACTCTTCTCAGGAAATATCAATCTTTTCATAAAGACCTCGCGGTAGCTTGGAAACCCAGTGGCTTTAGCCCTGGGAGGAAAAGGGACACGGGATACTTTAGTATCCCGTCAACAGTCTTAAAATCCATAATTGTACCCATCCTTTTGATGAATAGAAAAACAATATTTGTGACTGATTCCTTGAATTAAGCCCTGGGCTGCTGACACATTAAAACTGCCAGATGAGCGGACAGCCACTCGGCCCGTATAAGTACCAATCTTTTTGCCCGAAGTAACAACTGCTTTTACAATATCGCCTGTCTGGAAACCCTTGACAAACTTAAATTTAGGAACGTACCTAGAAGGAAATCCAAACTGATCGGTGCGACACATCTGCCTTGAACCATGCCCCGTTGCTTTAATATTTAAAGGCTGATTTGCTGACACAGAAATCTCAGGTGTATTACCTACGCAAGCAGCATCAAAGAAGTGGGTTTTTGGTAATTCCAGCCGTATGCGGTTGAATTTGGTCAACCCGCCAGAACTCGTAATAATCTCTTTACCTGTCTCTTTTAAGCGATTAAACAAAGCCCATCGAGTCGAGTTAACAGCAGTGGCATCATTCAACGGCCGCTTAGCTTGTGCCACGATTTTTTTCAAAATATCGGTTTTTTTCGCCAAGAATATCTTGATGTCTTTAGTCCCTTTTTTTGTGTTGCAAGATTCGCAAGCTAAGCACAGATTAGATATTCTATTGGTTCCCCCCGACGCTCTAGGATGAATGTGCTCAACTTGTAGCGGTACATTTTCCGCGCCACAGTAAGCTCACCGCCTATCCCATTTTGCAAGAAGATACTCGCGGACTTCGTAGCCTTGCAGATCCCCTTGTTGATACTCAATCCCTGAAATCTCCGGGTTTTCCATTTTTTGTAAATCAAACCTAACCAATTCCTGAAAGATTGTCTTAACAGGTGCAAGCTTTGATAACTTGTTGACCCAAGTTAAAGTCGTCTCTACTCGGTGTTGGAGGCTGGGAGCTAACCAGCCTTTGGATCTAGTCCGGTTCAAAAATCTCGCTTGGCGATACCTTGTATGCCGACTTCTGCGGTTGCGCCGTAGAGAACGACGCGACTCTAGCGATGCCTTAATTGCTTGAGGGCGATGGGTTAGTTCGGCTACCCAGATCAGATTGGAATTCAGAAGTAGAGCAAACCCAGTAACTTTTGAACCGGGGTCAATCTTTAAAGTGACAGGCTGCGGGTATTGAACTACCTTTTTTTTCAAGTCGGGTAAGAGGGCATACGTCGCCGTATCCCCCTCCCCAACGAACCGGACGTGACACTTTCGCATCATCCGGCTCT
>NZ_JAUBTR010000147.1:0-5708 GCF_036705045.1 Microcoleus sp. BR0-C5 | reverse complement strand
AACCCGTTAAGTTCTAGACACTTTTAAGGGGAAACTTTTAGTTTTTGACCGACGCGCGCGATTTTATGCATGAGGGATGGCGAGGCACGAGAGATGGCACGCATTGCCCCTCAGAGCCAGTTCTAGGCGTCTTTGACCAGATTCTGGACTCCTTACAGGTGCCATCACACTTGCAACGGTCTAGAAACACCGTGGCCGGCAGTCCGATTTTGAACCTGTAGGTGGTCCGATTTTGTTCGGTTCCGCTCGGCCTGGCTGGTGCCATGCTGATACTTGGCCTGGTCTTTCAGCTTCTGCCGTTTGGCTTCATTGTTCCTGGCATCAATTCTCCTTTGCTTCTCCAGCTTCCAGCCTTCTCTCTGCAGAGCGTGGATCAGCTTTCGGTGTTCACCGCGGCCAAGACTTCCACGCATTTGAGCGGCTCTAAGGTGGGCGGCTTCGTCCTCGATCCTGACGTAGCCTTTACCTTTCTTGGCGATGAGCCCAAGAGCTTCAAGCTGGGCCAGGCCTTTGTAAACACTTTGGCGAGTGCGTTTTGCCAAGGGTGCTAGTTCGGCTGCCGTGAGAGGTTCTGAAGGATCAAGAATCAGCCAGTACCTTTTTAACCCGTTCCGGCCAGAGAGTGAATCATGCGAGCATTTGTCGCAATAGGTGACCACTCTTTCTGTACACCCCCCTCCCCCTTCCAGGGGTTGAGTGGTCACTTTTTGAGACACTTTCAGCCTGTAGATTGAGGCTGTTTTTTGACTGCCATTTACTACTTTCTGAATGTGTCCAAGTTCACAGAGCTTTGTAATGCAGTTGCGGGCGGCTGTGTCTGAGCATCCAATAGCTTCGGCCAGGCTTCTTTTACTCAGGTGGAAGGAGTGGCCGTGGTTGAGCTTTGAGAGTCTTTCAATTTCGAGAATGGCAGCGTAGAGGTTTTTTCCCGATTTCTGTACGTCAGGGCACGAAAGGACGTGCTTGGTCCAGGTTTCCCCAAAAGATCTTTTTTTAAAAACCCCCCCCGCGTCAGCGGGTCCAGGTTTCAATCTCGGGAGGGTAGCTCGATCACTGCTGACGTAGTTCCAAACATCTTTTAGGTAGTTGTCCTGCTGTTTTGGGCTTCTGTCTTTGATCTTCTCGCCTGGTCCTTGTGGGTGCCTGAGAATCAATGTTTTAAAGTCCAGGTAGCTCAAGCCTTGCCTGAGAGCCAGCCCAGCGATCAGGCATAGGCGGTCACTTCTGAATCCGATAGGGACTGATTCTCCAGCGAGCTGGTCCAGGTCTAGTTTCTGCTTTGTTGGTTTTTGTGGCCTGGTTCCGTCTCTGAGTAGCTCTAGTATCTGCTGAATGGTTAACCCTTCCGCGCTGGTTGAGCGAGTCTGTCCAGAGCGATGAAGGGCACCAGGCGGCCTGATTCCTTGGGTTCTGACTGCTGAGGGTCCACCTATCTCTTTAATCAGATTTTCACAGTGAAGGCGTTGGGCTTTTGTTTCAACTCTAACCCAGAGATGCGCTTTCCCTGGTCCCCCGCCTGAGTGCATCACTGCTGAGGGGAACCTTAGCTTTCTTTTTAGGGCAAAGGCTTTGTCCAGGCCATCTTCTGTGTCGAAGTCGGCGGCAACAAAATCAAGGTTTGGCAGGATGAAGCCAGCGTCTTTTTGTGGGTCCCAAGTGTTGAGCCAGCGTTGGCCTGTTTTCTTGTTATCAGGGTTCAGGTCATAGAACTGTTTGTCACGGGAGATGACTACGGCTAGCTCTTTTGTGGCGATGGCTTCTGATTCCTCAAGCTGTGGCGGCCTGGTCAGGATCTCGGCGATGCTCACAGGTCCAGTCCCTCCTCGGTGCCGATCTGCAGGGCAGAAAGGGGGATGGCATAGGCGGCCAGCTCGGCTCTGATTTCCTCGCGGGTGGCTTTGGTGCCGACGTTGGCGATGGCTTGGAGGATTGCCAGGGTGGATCTGATTCCCCCTTGATCGTCGTTTTCTTGGCAGGTGGCGAGCTGGTAAGCGGCTTCTGAGATAGCCTCCTGCGCTTGTTTATTAAGTTGTGGGTGCCTCACTTCTCCGGGCCTCCTACGGCCTGAGTGGGCTGGGTTTTGGTGAGTCTCTCAATCTCAGAGCTGGGGACGAGGTATCTGCCATTTGGCAGCTTTTCGGTCCAGATCCAGCCTCGTTCTTTCCAGTTGAGAAGTGTTTGAGGGGTGACGTGCAAAAGCTTTGCAGCTTCTGCGATGTTGTATGAAGTTACGGATGTCATGAGGTGTCTCTGCTTGCATTAGCTGCATTTCCTCACTCGCCTCGTTGCCCCTTCCTCCCTGAAAAAGTAAAGTTCTCTTGACAGATGCTTTTTCCTGGGTTAGAATCGTCCTGCTAGTAGAGAGCGCTGCAGTCCGATCCTTTTGGGGGTTGAGATTCAGTTTTGGACCGCCTTCATGTCCGGCAAGACATGGGGCGGTTTTGCTTTTAATGCTGTTCAACGAATCCAGACGAAGACCACTAGGTAAAGGCATCATTGCCTTTTGTTTGGTAGCATGAATTCGCTTGATTTGAACTCAAGGATATCCCTGCTTGGCTGAGATGCCAGTGGTCTGTAGAATTAACCATGTATAGATCAGGACTTTCTGACTTTGGTCCACTTCGTCAGCTTCTCCCAAAGGTTCGATTTCGGCTCTGGAGCTGGTAGAGCCTTGATTACTCGGTCCTGCAGTTGACTGAGCTGGGCTGTTAAATCGTGGTTTTGGTCCGCAAGGTTCCGGACTTCATGTGCCAGCGGCCTGAGCTGTTGGACTTCGTGCCGTAGCTCCTCGATCATGGCCATTTGTGCCTCTGCCAGAGCCTTCAGGGTTGCCAGGTCCCCGGTGTCGAGCTTCGTGCCTTCAGCGGCTGGTATCGGCTCTGAGACGGCCTTTTTAGGGGTGGCTTTTGATGCGCGCTCAAGATCCTCGGCGGTTACCCGGTATTCCTTCCCCTTGGGTCCCTCGATCAGCTCGGCGGCCAGGCGGCCTGACTTGATCCAACGGCGTAGAGTCTTCTCTGAGACTCCAGCGGCCTTGATTGCTTCAGCCAGCGATAGAGTCTCATTCATGCGGCCTCCCTTCTCTGCAGGACCACACGGACCGTAGAGGCGTGCCAGGTCCCACCCTTGGCGGTTGGCACGTTCCGGACGTTCAATTCGTTGGCGATGGCCAGCATCCCCTTTCCTTCGGCTCTGAGGCTTAGAATCAGGTCCTCGGTATCGCTTTCAATCATTGGCCTGGCTCCGAGAATAACACCCTGGGCTTTCTTCTCGGCCAGTCCCTCGCGGGTTCTGAGTCCGATCAACTCTCGCTCAAGCTGGGCAAAGGTGGCCATCATGCTGAGTTGTGCTCTGCCATGAGGGGTGGTTGTGTCTAGCCGGGCATCCAAGAGGCTGAGATTCCAGCCGTAGTGCTGGGCCATGTCCCCTACCTGGCAAACGTCTTTTACCGATCGGCTGAGGCGGTCGAGCTTGGCGGCCATCAGTACATCAGCCTCCCCTTTGTTCAGCAGGTCCAGAGCCTTCTGCAGTCCAGGGCGGTTGAGAGTCTTTCCAGAGATTCCACCGTCCTCGATCAGCTCGGCCAGGTGCCAGCCGTTCCTTTCACACTCGGCGATGATGGCGGCTTTCTGACTGGCCAGGCCTGCACCAGAATCAACCTGCTGGTCAGTCGAGACCCGGACGTAGCCGATAACGTGCTTGGTCTCTCTCTGGCTGGTCTTCGTCTTTCGTGCCCTGGGCATAACAAGACTATACACGAAACGTTCGTCTCATGTATACGGTCCCTGGTCACTTTCTTATTTTGTCTAGTCAGAGTGCTTTTTAGCGTGTACAGTTTTCGTTGCGCACCTGTCCAATTTTGAACCTGTAGCCTGGTCAATTTTGTCTGGTCATCATTCATGTCCACCCTGGTCAATATGGCTGGTCATACTGTCCAGAGCCTTCTGCAGTCCAGGGCGGCTTTTACAACGTCCAAAGGTAGGAGCATGAGAGGAAACACCGTGAGAAACACCGCGACCCAGTCAGGGCGAAACGGGGGACGGCTGAAGGTTGGGAACCCAGGCAACAAAGGCGGCGGCAGGATCAAGGATGAGCTGCGGTTAGAGCTGGTCGAGTGCTTTGAGGTTGGGATTCAGAAACTCAAACTGCGACTATTTCGAGATTCCATGTCCACGGGTGAGCTGGTGCGGCTGGTGGATCTTCTCGGTAAATATGCCCTGCCCTACGTGGTCGAAGAGAATGAACCCCCGCAGATTGATCTCTCTATGCTTTCGCTGTCGGCTCTGAAGGAACTGGAGGCGGCATCTAAGGGACGTACTGCTTTGTGGGTCGAGTCAGCCTCTCTGGAGGAACTCCGAGAATGGGCACGAAAGGACGCCAAGGGTGAGCCTACGTTTATCGTGCTTGACTACACAAAAGAGAGCCAATAGCTTCTAAAACTTTCCCCCTGATTTCTGGGGGTAGACCTCTATACATGGTTGGAACTGAAAAAAAGTGAAGGCATCAGCAAGGTGCTTTTGATCTTGATTCAGAAACAATCAGTATGGAGAAAAACCATGTTAATAAAAACGAGCCTAAACGCTCTAGAAGATCTATCGTTTCTGCCTTCTTTGTGAAGGTTCTACCTTGGCTGTGCGCTATATATGAAGGGATTGGCTTCTTAAGCGATGTCCTTGGAATAGTCGAGTTTATAGGGAGGTTCATTCACTAAAACTTTCTTAGCATCAGCGAGGGGGACGGCAGACCTTACAGGGGTCGTACCCCCTTCTTTTGGCTTCAGCCAGCTCCAGGGGTCGCTTGCTTCGTGAGAGATAGCGGCACCTGTCTTTGTGGTACTTGTCGCCTGTCCTGGTGACATAAACCGTCTGTGTCTGTGGCTTGTTGGTGAGAGCCTGGGGAACGACTGCGATAGTCGAGCCTATTAAGGCGATCAGTAGGGCAGAGCGTGATAGATGCCTCACGGTCGCACCTTACCTGGCTCAAATCGCCTTTTAAGGGGAAAGTTTTCGTAGATGGACTCTCAGTGTGGTCCCCGTGAGGGTCACTTATTGACGGGTGGCAGGTTTAAGACTAGAATCAAGAGGTGAATCCAGCCGGAATAAAGCTGTGTCCGAAGTGCCAGAGCCAGCACCAACTGAACGCTCAGGCTTGTCCTTGTGGGCACGTCTTTAGAACTCAATTCGTGCCGCCAAATCAGACTGTGGCGATGCCAGTTCAACCCATGCCCGGATATCAGCCGGACCCGTACGCGAATCCCGGGGGAATCTACGCCATGCCTCAAAAGCGTTCGTCTGCTTGGGCTTGGGGCCTTTCAGGGTTAACCGTTATTGTAGGGGTTGCTCTTTTTCTGCTTTGGCCAAACATCACTATGACATTTGATCGTAATGCCCTTTCTGGTGACTGGGAGATGACTGCTGGTAATCAAACATCAGGAATCATTTTAAAGTCTTCAGGTGAGGGGACCTTCTTGAGTAACTCTACTGTTATCCGAGATTTTAAATGGGAGTTGCCTCGCCCTGGCTTCATCTATATCAAAAGTGAACGATCAGTAGTGTTTGAATATGAGTTTCTACCTGGCGGCGGCTTGAGAATTGGCGAAGGGACTGACGCAACGGTTTACTATCGAAAGGGAACCCGTTAAGTTCTAGACACTTTTAAGGGGAAACTTTTAGTTTTTGACCGACGCGCGCGATTTTATGCATGAGGGA
>NZ_JAUBTR010000220.1:0-1038 GCF_036705045.1 Microcoleus sp. BR0-C5 | reverse complement strand
ATAAATTCCAAGTAAAAATGAACAGCATCCATTTAGATGGAAGTTCAATGTATGTACAAGGAGAATATAAAACCCAAGTTGAAAACAGCGACCAAACAGAAAAAGAACCCGGACCAGAAAGATCAGAAATGAAACCAATAGAAATAGTTCACGGATATTCACTCTTACCATCGACCAGACCTGAAACAATTTATCATAGACATGATCGTAACAGGAGATGGAGACATACCACTATATCTAAAAATAGATTCAGGAAACATCGACGACAAAAGTGTATTCGTATCAAGACTAAAAGGATTTAAAAAGCAGTGGATTTTTGAAGGAATCTGCGTAGCAGACAGCGCCTTATACACCAGGAAAAATCTATCAGCAATGACAGGAATCAAATGGATCACAAGAGTCCCATTAAGCATAAAATTAGCCCAAGATAAAATCGTAGACATCCAAGAAAGCGAATGGCAATCAAGCTCAAAAAAAGGATATAAGATAGCCGAAAGAGCGAGCGAATATGGAAACATCCAACAAAGATGGTTAGTCATAGAAAGTGAACTAAGAAAACAAGCAAGCATCAAACAAATAGACAAACAAGTAAACAAACAACAATCAAGCGCCCAAGCCGCACTACGCAAGCTTTATAGGCAAAACTTTGCCTGTGTTGCCGACGCAGAAACCGCCATCAAAAATCTATCAGACACATGGAAATATCACCAAATTACCGAAATTAAATGTCAAGAAAAAAACCATAAAAAATCAAAAACACCCACCAAAAAAGCTAGTAATATAGACACAACAGCCTATAAAATAATCGGTAAAATAGAAACCAGACCCGAAATAATATCCGCCGAAAAAATCAAAGCAGGGAGATTTATACTGGCCACAAAATCTTAGATAAAAACGAAATAACCAACCAGCAAATATTAGAAGAATACAAATACCAACAAAGTAACGAAAGAGGATTTATATTTTTAAAAGACCCATTATTTTTCACATCAAGCGTCTTCGTGAAAAAACCCGAGAGAGTAGAAGCAATTGCCATGA
>NZ_JAUBTR010000146.1:0-5745 GCF_036705045.1 Microcoleus sp. BR0-C5 | reverse complement strand
TTGAGAGACCTGTTACGATGCTTGAACTTCTATCATCGAGAGGCTTTAAGTTCATCACGGTTTAGCCGACCAGTGCCGATTGACTTAAAACTGTAGCCAATTTAACCCGTTCCTCTTCTTTTAAATCTACACCATTTCTCAGGACAATAAATCTGCTACCTTTTCCTTTAATATTGCTTTGTATTCGGATTTTATTTAATTCCTCATTCACATATTTCATCACATGAAATCGGTCATACACCACAATCGCATTCGGAAAAACTTCTTGGATTACTTTGGGAAAACCACCCCACATATCTACACTCACTTCTAACACCTGAAGAGCGAACCTCAATCGGTTGCTGAAGAAGGACTTCCATGATACCTTGCTGTTCATGACTGTCGATCACTTCAATCAATTGACTTTGGTCAATATCGGAAACTACAGTCACAAAATCTTGATGCCCTTTTCTCATACTAATTTCATCGATACTCAGACGTTTAACCGCTCCCCATGAGGCTTTTTTACTTGTGAACGCTTATGATTAAAAATTCCTTGAATCTGATCCCAACTTAATTCTTCCTCTCGTTTTACCTGTTCCACTGTTGTCACCTGAACACGGTGATAAATATAATCCTCATATCGTTGAGTATAGCGCCGACCTTCATCAACAAAACACAGTTGCTCTGTGAAATATTTTTGACAATTTTTACAGTAGTATTGGCGACGAGGAATTTCCAATTCGATTAACTGACCTGAAATCGGTAAATCTCGAATCAAGATTGGACGAATCTGATGGAGTTCATCTGTGGACTTTTGACAGTGAGAACAAGTAGCATAATCCGTCCAAAAACCCACTTTTAAAATTGTTTTTTTATCATTTTTAATACATCTTTCAATCGTAATGTCTGGCAAATTGAGTAATCCGTCAAGATGGAAATCCATGAGCTTAGCCTCTAGCATAAAGTTCCTAAATTATACAGTTTCCACCGCAAACCCAGAAGAGCCGGCTAGTTCCTTCAAGATCGTAGCCTCCTTTTTTACAGTCTCGGAACATTTCTTCAATGCCCATCCGCTGCTTATAAGCATTGATTGCTGCTGGCAATGAACCCAAATCCGTGAGAATAAACCAAGCTTCTTTAACTTGATATTTCCCATAATTCCTTTTCCATTTACAAGCAAGCTCAAATCCGGTTAGAGGCCCGTGTTTTTCTCACTCTTTTTCCTTGGACATACAAAGAGATTCCTGGTACTATTCCTAGTTCATCTAACCGTTGCCAAATCCAATGTTCCATTTCGATACAATGATTCTTTTTAAGTCTTAAGCAAAAGGACACACCCTTTGATTTAAGCCAGTTTCCTCAATCAACAGAACAAAATTCACGGTCTCCTAAAACGATGACTTTACCCGTCTGAAAATAAGGGTCAAACTTGCTGTAAATTTGTTGTTTGCTCCTCCAAGTTACTGTTTCCTAATTTTGGCAATAATGACCAGTATAATGGAATTGCTCTTTTTTGCCAGATTAGGCTAACCATAAAAAGATTAATCCGCCCCCATTGACTGCGGTCAATTGCGATTGATAAATGAGTACCAATGGGGCAATAAGTAGTCAACCAATAAGTAATCAAGGGGAACCAAATTAATGAGATAGTTAAGTTTGGTAAATCCAGAAAACTTTGTATTTTTCTACGCCGACTTTCTGTTGTAATTGGATAAGGAAATACCCGTGCCAGTCGTCCTAATCTCACTTGTTTTTCTGATTGCATCACAGATAGCAAAATTGTCATTACAAGAAACTGAGCTTTCGTCAGTTGTTTTTTTAAATGAGTCTGGTAAAATGTTGGTATCATTATTTTTTGGATAGGCAAGCGTGTAACAATTATGCTGCCTATCTTTTTTTAGCATACATTGGCTCAATCCTCACCAACTCTGGGTTTCAGGCTGGTTGTTACCCCCCAGGAAATTACAAACAAGGGTAATTATTGTATCACTGTTTAACTGCACAATAGCTTATCCAACCCATCCTTATATTTGGGTTGATTTATCCTTGATTACAAATATTTCTAAATCCTAATTTATTGATTGGGTTCAACGATTAAATTGATCCAATAAATCAATTCCAACCCTTTTATTTTTATATATGAGCTGGCTTATTTCTTACTTCTTTAATCCGCAGAGTGACAGAAGAGGGATATCAGGGTTTGGCTCACGGGCTTACAGTGGCATTTTTTTGTGGAGTGGTATAACTACTCGGAATCAACAAATATTGCAATTCGTCAAGCGCTAGTCGGTGAGGGTAAATTAGTATTGGGTATAGAAAAATCTACAGGAAGTATCGAAGTGCCTGTGCCATTCGGCTTGCCAGCAGCAGGATCGGGCTGGTAAAGTTGGATACGATCGCGCCCAAGTCGTTTAGCTTGATACAGGGCTTGGTCGGCTGCGGCAATCAGAATTTCGGCTCCCGATTCAGATCCAGGAACAATACTCGCTACGCCCAGGCTGAGAGTGACGTACTCGCTCACCTGAGAACCAGCGTGCGGAATCTGCAAAGCTGCGATTTTGAGCTGTATGTGTTGGGCTACGAGCACTGCGCCTTGAATCGAGGTATTTGGCAAAATAACGGCAAATTCTTCACCTCCGTAGCGAGCTACTAAATCGGCGGGGCGATTGACTGCATTGGCGATCGCCCCGGCGACTTGTCGCAAACATTCGTCTCCGCCTTGATGCCCGTAAGTATCGTTGTAACTTTTAAAAGAATCAATATCGCACAAAATTAAGGACATGGGCGTTTGTTCCCTGGCTTGTCTGCGCCACTCTATTTCTAAATACTGATCGAACCGTCGGCGGTTTGCTAGCTGGGTGAGTGCGTCCGAAGTAGCCAAGCGCTCTAACTTGAGGTTGGCTGCTTGCAACTGCTGGTAGAGTTCTGCTTGCTTGATGGCGATCGCCAACTGGGTGGCCAGAGAAGACAGCAACTCTACTTCCAACGGCATCCACTGCCGGGGACTGCACTGGTGGGCCATCAGCAGCCCCCACAACTCCTCTCCTTGCACTAAAGGCACAACCAAATAAGCTCTCACCGCGAATTGTGCGAGCAAGTCAATTTGATATTGTGGCAAATCCGCTGCCAAAACATCGGCGATCGGTCGGATCGCTCGATGTTGGTACGCTTCGAGATAGAACTCGTCAAAACAGAAATTTTCCAGGGTTTCCCCCAACATCGGCTGGCAGTTGGGAGCTACAGATTCCACTGTCACCGCCCCCGTCGCCTGGCCGGCGCAGAGACTGCCGGTACAGGGGTTAAAGCGCACGATCATCACTCGATCGGCCTGAAGGAACTGGCGCACTTCTGTCACTGTCGTGCGGAGGACTTCGCCCAAATCAAGAGACTGGCGGATGTGCTGAGTAATCGTCGCCATCAGCAGTTCTCGTTCGTTTTGCTGCCGCAGCGCCTCTTCTGCCCGCTTATACTCGGTGATATCTTGAGCAGTGCCGAAAATTTGTTTGGGGCAGCCGTCGGCTGTGCGGGCGAAAACTTGGTCGCGGCAGCGAAACCACCGCCATTGGCCCGATCGATGTTTGAGCCGATATTCCAACTCCAAAATATGCCCGTCTTGAGTCGAGGGAAATTTTTTCTGGTGGGCTTTGAGCCTCGGCAAATCTTCTGGGTACACCAAACTCGAGTACAAAGCAGTTTGCATCTGTAAAATTTCTTGGGGAGTGTAGCCCAGCAATTTAGAAGCTTGACCGTTGACGTAGACGTTGCGCTGTTCGGTCAAATCGTAGATGTAGAGTAAATAAGGCGCCGCGTCAGCAATTTGCTGGATGAAATGCTGGCTTGATCGCAATTCTTCCTCCACCCGCTGGCGCACTTGCACTTCTTCCAAAGCTTGATCCCGCATTGTGCGGTAAGCTTGGATGCGGTGGGTGAGGTCAGTCACGTCTTGAATCACCAACAGCGCGTAGAACGATGGGGCATTGACCCCCGGCCATATTGATGACGAAGCTGAGGGTGGAGATTCGCTAGACAAAAAAGCACTTCTTGATGATCCGACTCCGACAGTACCGTCTGATTCCAACTCAAGAGTATGGAGAACCCAGTCTCTAATCTCCTGTTCTTCTATACCAGCCTCTTGAGCCGGCACAGCAGTCACAGTAGTTTGCTGAATTCGCTGCTGGCCGTCTTGCCAAGTTGCCGGAATCAGGTGTTTGTGAATTTGAGAAGAAAAAATTGTTGGCGGGCCTCCTGCAAAGATTTGCTTGAAGCGAGTGGCGTACTTTAACTGACTCAGGTGAGGAAAATGGGTTGTGATCTTTGTCCCCAATATTTGGCTGCGGGGAATTTTAGTCCACTCTTCCAGACAAGTGTTCCAAAACAGCACCACAAAATCATCTTGCAGCAAGCAGGCACCGACTGGTACGCTGTCGAGAACCCCAAACTTTTCCTTAATACTTTTGCTCTCCTCAATCATAGACCCCCGGCAAGTTGATTGATAGCAGTCAACAAGGTGTCAAAGGAATTAACATTGAAAATAAGAATGATATCTCCTTCAATGTGAAGCCTTTCAATCATGAAACTGGTCTGGGCTAATAAAACAACTGTATCAGTAGCTAAACCGCCAGATATCAGCAAATTAGCAATCGTCCCTTCGCTATAAGTGGGAATTGAGTAGTTCAGGCGCTGCTGAAGTACGTTGCTGATTGCACCCATGACCCCATTAATTACAATATTTCCCACTTCACTCAGCGTACCAATTTTGACTGAATCGAGATCGTGAGTTCCTTCTTCTCCTGTGAGCATCGTCACCAGCAGGGCAGCGCTGTTGGTGGGAAAGACTAGCTGGGCAATGCCTCCAAAGGAGCCTGTGAATTTGAGCTGGACGGCAGCGATTTGCTCGCCGTTGAGGTGCTGCTCTAACTCTTCTTCCAGGTCGAGGGGAGTCAGGATTTGAAGGTAGGGGATTTGCAAGCGAATCGGGGAGTCGATCATGTCGTTCAAAACCCCTGCGGCTTGACCGATCCCGATGTTGACGAGTTCCTGCAAAGCATCGAGCTGTCGAGTGCTTAATTTCATTGGGTGCTCTCCTCGCTGACACTGAGAGCTTTTTTGATCCACCCGATCAGTTCATCTGAGTTGGGCATTTTGTGAATGACTGCCAGGGCTCCGAGTTCCATGCACTCGGATCGGGTGCTTGCTTGGATGTCTGCGGTAATTACGATCACTGGAATTTTATATCCTCTATCGCGCATGGCTTGCAGGACTTCCCGACCTTCCATTTCTGGCATCAGCAGGTCTAAGAGCATACAGTTTGGGGTTTTAGTGCCGAGCAGTTCTAGAGCTTCTGGGCCGCTGGATGCTTCCCAAGTCTCGTATCCTTCTGCTCGCAGGATTTTGCAGATTACCCTGCGAGTCAACCACGAATCTTCGACAACGAGAATTGATGTCACTACGTTCTCCTCCTTCTATTGTTAGGACTGACCGGTATTGCAGGTACTGCTTTTATCTTGACATTAATTTAAAGTGCTGGGACGGTGTGCGATCGAGCTTCACTCGGAATTCCTGTTCTTAAAAACTAACGCATTAATGTGTTGGATAGTTTAGTATCTTGGACTATGTGAAGAAAAAACCCGGTTTCTGAATGAAACCAGGTTTGCGGGATCTCTATTGCTCCTAACAGGGGCGCTCAATCCCACATTCCGCACTTCAAAAGCACTACATAGTGTATCATACCCCGCCCTGGCATGAGTGAGTAAAAATACTTAG
>NZ_JAUBTR010000145.1:0-5796 GCF_036705045.1 Microcoleus sp. BR0-C5 | reverse complement strand
TTCTCAGATTCAGGCTATCAGGCATTGTCTGAGTTAGTTTGGCTTAGCTTGCTTATCAGCACTTATTGAGCAGTTACCCTTTTTCGAGCATTAGGCGATCTGCGTGGGGAAACTGCCACTCTTATCAAGATCGGCGCTGTCTACTCAGCATTGGGAGAACAACAGAAAGCGCTAGAGTATTACAACCAGTCCCTTCCCCTTTTTCGAGCAGTAGGCGATCGCCGTGGGGAAGGTACCATTTTTATTAGGATCGGCCAAGTCTATTCAGAATTGGGAAAAAAACAGAAAGCGCTAGAGTATTACAGTCAGTCCCTCTCCCTTTTGCAAGCAGTAGGTGATCGCCAAGGCGAAGCTTATACCCTCAATAACATCGCCGCTGTCTACTCTGAATTGGGAGAAAAGCAGAAAGCGCTAAAGTATTACACCCAGTCCCTTCCCCTTTTGCAAGAACTGAAGGCTCGCATATACGAAGCTACTATCCTCACCACTATTGGCTTAGTTTACTCAGAATTGGGAGAAAAACAAAAAGCGCTAGAGTATTACACCCGCTCCCTTTCCCTTAGTCGGACAGTACGTAGTATCGAGCAAGAAAATATTGCCCTCAACAACATCGCCGCTGTCTACTCAGAATTGGGAGAAAAACAGAAAGCGCTAGAGTATTACACCCACTCCCTTTTGCTTAGTCGCTTAATAATGAATAGCGAACAAGAAGCTCTCGCCCTTTTCAACATGGCTTCTGTCAAACGATCTCTAGGCAATCTTACCGAAGCACTTAATGATATTGAAGTCTCTATCAAAATAATTGAAAATCTCCGCACCAAAATTATCAGTCAAAAACTTCGCACCTCATACTTTGCCACATTACAGGACTACTACGAATTTTACATCGACCTGTTAATGCAACTGCATAAAACTAATCCTAACTCCGGTTATGATGTCAAAGCATCCGAAGCTAGGAAACGTGTTAGCAACTTCTAAAAAGCAAGGTATTCCAATAGAAAAATGGTCGTTTAGGCAATTATAAAATCGTTCACTTCGCTACCCTCGACATTGCCAACAGAAAAATCCCGAACTGTCAGGAATTGTGATTTTCCTGATGAAGCTCGGTTGCTATAGCATCGTCAATTTACCATCAGGGATTAGCAGCAGGGAATCAAGGCAGAGGTGGATTTTTATGCGATGCGCTGTAGGAGGGATCGATGGGAGCTGATGGCACTTATCTACTCAAGCCCAGACCAAACTGGAACGCTCCAACAGTTATTTCCGAAGACAAACCACCGCGTCACCTGTAACGCGATCGCAACTCGCTCTTGATTCCGCTGCATCTACGGCTTGTTTGACTGCAATAGACATCTCCAACAAACAAAGTATCGTGGAATCAGAAATATATTATAATAAAACTTTCCGTTAAAAAAATGAGTCAACTTCGCGAACACATAGAAAGACATCCCTCAGAAACTACTCGGCTATTGGGTCTAGACTATGACCAACTCATAGGACTAATTACTCACGCAGAAAATCTGTATAACCAGCAGAAAAAAGTTCAAGAGAATTCTAAAATTCGCATCATCAAAGGCGGAGGTGGTCGCCCACCTAAATTAGAGATTGCCGATCAAATTCTCCTGACTTTGGTATATTTACACCATCTTCCCACATTTCAAATGTTAGGAGTCCAATTTGGAGTCAGCGAGTCAGCAGCTAATTATATTTTTCACAAATGGATAAAGATTTTTAGAGAACTATTGCCTGCTTCTTTTTTGTTAGAACAGGTAAAAAAAATGATTCAGAATGGCAATGGGTTTTTGAAATATTAAGTGAATTCGAGTTGATTGTAGATAGCTACGAACAGCCAATAGAAAGACCTACAGACTATAAAAAGCAGAAAAAATACTATTCAGGCAAGCAAAAAAGGCATACCTTAAAAAATCAAATAGTTGTAATGCCGAATGGGAAAGAAATTGTTGATATAGTAGTTGGAGAAACCGGAGCAACGGCTGACATAAAAATTTGGCGTTCCCGACGCGAAGAATGGAATCAAGAGCAAAAATTTCAAGGGGACAAAGCTTATGTAGGGGAACTATTAATTGATACTCCTCACAAAAAGACTCCAAGTAAAGATATTACAGATGCTCAAAAAAAAGCCAACAAACAGAAGGCTAGAAAAAGAATAGTAGTAGAGCATATGATTAGATTGGTGAAAATCTTTAGAGTGGCAGCAAAGAGATTTCGCTTAAAATCTGGCAATTACGAGCCAGTAATTCTGGTCGTATGTGGATTAATAAGATGGCGGATTGGTGCAATAGTTATATGTCAATAAAAATTGGTATAAACCGGAAAAAACAGTAAAAATTATGTCATAAGAATTGGTAGTTATGATAAATATAGTCTTCAAACCCTTATTTAAGTGTTAGTTTCTTATCCGAAGCTCGAAGCGAGCTTCGGACAAGAAACCAAGCGGGGAAAAGGTTTGGCAGTTATTGGAGATGTCTATTAGGTGTTGTTTGAAAGCAGCCCGTCAGGACATCCGCATTGCTTCAGGATTTTTTACGATTCGCGGTTGGGGATTAATCCGACAATATACGACAAACAAAAATACTTATCTTTTAGTGGGGCTGGATGAGCCGGGAGAAGAACGCGCTCGGCAAGCTTTAATTGCAGAGATTAATTGAGAATATTAACAATCAATTATTTCTGCTACCTCACACCGCTGAAAGTCATGCCTTATTACCGGATTATGTCGATGATGCGAGAGCTTGGAAGGTCGGGAACGCTTCGGAGTTCGTCCAGCTTCCCGTAGCCAGCCAGCTTACCACTCCTCACGTTGCTAAATATTACGGTCAGCAAGAAGGGCAAGATATTTATATAAAATTTGGGGAAAACCACCGCTACATTCCCAAAGTAAAGTTACACACTATAACGTTTCCGCTTATTTTTGATACAGAACTCACGGAGGCTATTCTTAACGGCTGCTTTGACCTGACTTCCCGCAACTCTATATTTCGAGAAGTATTTAAACGAGTTGTAAAAATTGCGTGGGCTAGCTCTCCTCTCTCTCTTCAGGGAGTATTAGAAAGGGTGAGCGATACGCCGGGAGGAAGCAACGCTTATAAGTTAGAGAAACTTCAATTTACTTGGAGTCGCCAACAACGGCAGTCGGTGCTGAAGCCGCTGATAGACAAGTTAAAAAAATCAATGAAAGTTCTGACATAAAACTGCAAGCTTTATCTAGCATTATTCAAAAAGCTCAAACTAATTCTCAAAAAGTTATTATTTTTTGCGAACGCCATGCTACCGTTATCTACCTCCATAATTCCTTAAAAATACTGCTTCCTTCTTTACAAGTAACCGCAACTATCGAGTCTAACAATGATTCTCAAAAACTTGAGATGAAAGAAACCAAAGAAATAGAAAAGTTAATTAAGCAATTTGCTCCCATTGCCAACGCAGCAGAGGAGGAATCTGAGAAAACTTACGACGTTTTTATCTCGACAGATGCTCATGGAGTTGGCGTCAATATGCAAGATGCGTCGATCGTGATAAATTATGATATTGATTGGACTCCGATTGGACCAACCCAAAGAGCAGGCAGAATTTTACGGTTTTGGCATTTGCCTCGCACTATTGAAATTTATGCTTTCGTTCCGACTTTAACTTCACCCACAAAACTTCAGTATGATTTAGTTGAAATTCAGAAAAGATGGAAAAATTTAATAGTTCGCCATCAAGAGTCGAAAAAGCTGATTGATTTGCCCGTTTTAACAAGCGACGATACTCAAGAAATTAATTTAACAGCAATGGCTTCTCGAACTACCATTCAATCTGGTGAACTCAATCTGGAAGCCCTGGCGGATGTCGATATTTCTCCTTACTATCAACATACTGCTCAACTACAACTAAACCGTAGGTACGCTGAAGGTATTGCCAACGATATAATTAGCGCTAAAATTTATTCAGAAGAAACCCCTTCTGTTTATATCCTCCTTTTACACAACAAAGCGTATCATGGAGTTGTTTACAACCCCCAAAAGCTTGAATTGCGCGAGCCAAACATTGTTAATGTTTTAGAAACCATTGCCTGTCATGAGGGAACAGAAATTGCTAATGTCGATTATGATGAAGTTGAGAAATTAAGCCATTCTTGCCTCCAAGCTTGGTGTGAAAAACACAATGCAAAATGGGAAGAGGTCGAACGGATTTGTACACTGTACCTCAAGCCAGAAAAAGCAGAAGATGGGTTGGCAGATTTATTGATTTGACTTTCCAGTTCCCGGCTCGTGAACTCCCGGTTGCCTTTCTTGGCATCAAATTTTACAGGCTTTAAGCTGTGCCATCCATTCCCCAAATCCCACACGGCGAAAGCGAGTAGGCTCGGTCTTAGTAGGTTCCAGAACTTGCCAAGAGTGCCAGGGAAAATGACCGATTGGAAGAACGCTGCTATCGGAAGCTGACTGTTTAGTGGTTAAATCCTTAAATTTGAGCCAGGTTCCGTTTTGCTTCCACCCCACAGCTTCTCCAAACTTGGTGTAATCTCGATTCACTTGAGAACTTTCCCAAATTTGGCGCTGAATGCCGAACCCAAAGCGTGAGCTGCTTGCTTGTCGCCAAAGTTGATCTAGAGTTTTGAGATGTTTACAGGGCATCAAGCGGATTTGTTCGGGTGTAATCTCGTCTACAGTTTGCTTAAGTGCCAACGCATCCGTTGAAATTACCGCCTCTTTAAATAGATCGCTGGTTGCCGAATCCATCCAGCGCCAATCCTGAGCTTGTGCTGCTTTGTTCAAATCGTATGAAGCCCAAAAGCAACCCTGCTTAGAAATTGCGCCATTTGTCATCGTGGCGTTGCAAAGCCGTGTATCGCGAAAACCCGTAATACCCGTATCGGTCAAATCGGCTCGATCGAGATAAGCCGGATCGTGCTTCAGTTCGCTGAAGTCAGCCGCTACCAGTTTTGCCCCAATCATAATCGCTCCCTGCAAATCGGCATCTCTAAAACGCGCACCATTCAGGCTAGCGTTGCTTAAGTTTGCCGAACGGAGGATTGCCCCAGAGAAATTGGCTCTGGTAGCCTGAGTATAGGAGAGCAAAGCATTGGTTAAATTTGCGGAGCGCAAGTCAGTGTCAATCAGGCGGGTAGCGGCACCAGAGAAGTCTGTCCCTTGGAGGTTTGCCCGTCGCAGGTTCGCCTCTGATAAATTTGCCTCTCGGAAAACTTGGCGAGAAAAATCGGCACCGGCTAAGTTTTTACCGCTCCATTGCACGGCCCTCAATTCAAGAATCTTCTCATACCTACGCAGACGGTGCCAGTGGGAAAATTTGGCTAGGGCAAAGATAGCTATCGCACTTCCTCCCAATCCTCCCAATATCCACCAAATACTTTTTTTGTGCCACATCCTGAGTTACCCGCAGTAATAATTTTGCCAGCCTATTCTAAGCCAAAATTGAGAAAATTCTGTCTGCCCCCTCTCAAATTTGCCGTTGGCTTGCATTATAAGTACCTTCGTGCAAATACCTTAGCAACATCAAATGCCCGCTTGTAAATTCATCTAGCCAATATAGAAACATTCTGTGAATATCTGCATCCGATGTATTGAGCAGTCCTGCATAAAAAACTGTATTTCTCAGCCCTTCTAATTCTTGTCCTTGATGGTGGCGTATTGCGGTGCCAAGGGCAGGGGAAAATGCCACTCTCCGCATTCGTCAGCACAAAAAGCCAGGTTTTACCCCACATTCCGCAGTTCTGGCTTTGATGACTAAGGATTTTCATACCTTCACTGTAGGAAAAATATCTGTGCCTAC
>NZ_JAUBTR010000144.1:0-5957 GCF_036705045.1 Microcoleus sp. BR0-C5 | reverse complement strand
TTCGGTGCTGCCTCTGCTGACTCGCTCAAAGGCTGCTAATAAGGTTTCAACTTCTGTTTCTCTGCCGTAGAGTTTTTCGGGGATGAGGAAATGGTCTGTAATATCCCGCGTTCCCAATGCAAACGTCTCAATGTTACCAGTGTTTTGTAATTGAGCTAGACAAATTTCTAAATCGTGTTTCAGTCCTAATGCACTCTGATAGCGATTTTCCGCATTCTTTGCCATCAGTTTACTAACAATTTGAGATAAAATTAGGGGAACTTCTGGCTTGATTTGATGTACCGGAATCGGCTGTTTGGCGAGATGACAATGCACTAACTCCATTGGGTCGTCTGAGTCGAAGGGTAACTGTGTTGTCAACAATTCATAGAAGGTCACACCCAGGGAATAAAAGTCACTCCGATAGTCAATGCCTCGATTCATTCTTCCGGTCTTTTCTGGGGAGAGATAAGCTAAGGTTCCTTCGAGGGTGTTGGGATTCTGGATTTCTTGGGTTTCTCTCGGCAGCAGGGAAGAAATACTGAAGTCAATGAGTTTAATTTGTTTGCTATGTGGGTTAATCAGAATATTGGCGGGTTTGATATCTTTATGAATAACTCGGTTTTGGTAGAGAGAGTGGAGAATATTTGCTAGTTCCCTGGCTAGGTTGAGAAAGTTTTCTAAAGATAGAGATGTATCGGGTTGGTTTTTATCAGTTGTGGCCGGGAGATAAGTAGACAGGGAAACTCCTCCAAAGTCTTCCATTATCAAAGCATAGGCGTTTTTGTAAGGTGTTAAATCGAGGGGTTCAACCACTCCAGGCAGACGTAGATTTTTGGCGATGGTATATTGGTTGCGGAATTGCAGCAGTTCGCTGAAGCTGGGGTATTCGTTTCTCAGCAGTTTGATGACGACTGGAGTCCGATCGCTCTCCCGAATACCTCGATAGACTAGAGTGCGAGATCCTGCATAGAGTTGTTCTGTTATGCGATACCCCGGCAGGTCAGTAATTGTCTCCATTTTCCAGTCCTCAATAAATTCGGGGTTACTATATCTCTAGTTTACTCAGCAAACTTGGAAAATTCTCAATGGCCTCTAATGTTCCTGAAGTTGTCAGTCCGCGTTCTGTACGAATGCTCGCAGCTCGTTCGATACTGAAGCCCTATTATTAATTGTTGTACGGCTTGAGATTACCAACTGATAATAAGCGGCAATCCCGGTCTAAAATCTACCTGTTGTCCCTGCACTTCTCCATCAAAACCAAGCTCCACAAAATACTCGGTTCCTATCCGTAACTTTAGCTGATTTGTCTCAAGCACTGCTTGAAGTTCAGGTGAGGGATTATTGGCAGCAGGACTGACTAATTCTACGCGAGTAATTTCGCGGAAACCAACACCGTGATCCAAAGGCTGTGACTTATCAGCAGAGTATTGATCGGGACGTTTACCAAAGGAAATTTGGAAAAGCATGGGTTCAGTCAAAACATCACTATTTGTTCCTACTGCGATACTCATCGTTTCAGATAAATAAGGTGGATGATATGCCCAACTAGAAAATGCAACTGTGTCCTCAGAACCTTTGGCTGGACGCAAACAGATGCCAAACGGACACGCACCATTATTCCGATTTGTCGATCGCTCCCAAAGACGAGTTTGACGAATTGGCTCAGATTGCGCCTCTTCTGGATCGTGAATCCATAACAATTCCAACATTGCGTTATGGAAAAAGAAACAGCGATTGGCTGTACCTTGTCCGCGATGAATGCGAGATCCACCCTCAACTAAACCGAATGAGGATAAACGATTAGCTTCCGAAGCACCAATATCAGTAAGGATGAAGAGATGGTCGAATTCAAATGTCATAGCATTGTTCATAGACTTGATCGATCGCTCAAGTAATTTTAATCCTCTGTGATTGCTTTCCTTCCGATCGCCACGCTGATGCTGCACAGCCTACTGTACCAAAGTCCAAAACCTATACTCAGTAAATCTTTCCTAATCTAAAATCTAAAATCTAAAATCTAAAATCGGTCGCCCCAACCTTCAAGTTACAACCAGATTGAGGAACCATCCGCCCGCATCCAGCAGTCTCAACATCCAGTTAGCGACAATTCTGCTAAAGTCAGGTCATCCAAGGAGTGCATCTTGTAGAGACGCGATTCGCAGCCTCTGCCCCCAAAGCAGTAAAATCCCATCACATTGTCACCTGCCACCCGATCGGCAGTAACTTAAAAATTAAGGTAGTTTGAAAATAATCGCCCAAAGTTGAAAGAAACCTTGACATCTGACCTACACTCTCTAATTTAGACCCTCTAGCTGCGCTGCCATCCATATTTAAAAGATGCCATGTCAACCTTAGTCATCGTCGAATCTCCCACAAAAGCCCGTACCATCCGCAACTTCCTGCCCTCCACCTACCGTGTAGAGGCATCGATGGGCCATGTCCGCGACCTACCATCCTCCGCCGAAGAAATACCAGAAGCCGTTAAAGGAGAAAAATGGGCGCAACTGGGCGTAAACGTGGAGGCAGACTTTGAACCCCTCTACGTCATCCCGAAAGATAAAAAGAAAATTGTTAAAGAACTCAAAGACGCCCTCAAAGACGCCACAGAACTGATTCTAGCCACTGACGAAGACCGGGAAGGCGAAAGCATTTCCTGGCATTTGCTGCAAATCCTCAAACCCAAAGTTCCCATCAAGCGGATGGTGTTTCACGAAATCACCCGCGAAGCCATCCGCGACGCTTTGACTCACTGCCGCGATATCGACAATCGAGTAGTACAAGCCCAGGAAACTCGCCGAATTCTCGATCGACTCGTCGGTTACACACTCTCTCCGCTACTGTGGAAGAAAATCGCTTGGGGTTTGTCCGCAGGCCGAGTCCAGTCAGTCGCAGTCAGGCTTTTGGTACGCCGGGAACGGGAACGCCGCGCTTTCCGCCAAGGTAGTTACTGGGATTTAAAAGCCCTTTTGGAAAAGGGCAAGATTTCCTTTGACGCCAAACTCGTGACTGTCGGCAAGGTGAAAGTTGCAAACGGCAGCGATTTTGATGAAAATACCGGACAAATTATCTCCGGCCGCCGCGTACTTTTGCTGAACGAAGAACAGGCGCGGGCTTTACTGGAACGCATTCAAAACAAACCTTGGACTGTCACCAATCTCGAAGAACGGCCAGTCACCCGCAAACCGTCGCCGCCGTTTACGACCTCGACTTTGCAGCAGGAAGCTAACCGCAAGCTGAGGCTGGGTGCGCGGGAAACCATGCGAATTGCCCAAAGTCTCTACGAACGCGGTTTTATCACTTATATGCGGACGGATTCGGTGCATTTGTCCGAACAGGCGATCACTGCAGCGCGCAGTTGCGTGCAGGAACTTTACGGCAGCGAATACCTCAGCCCCCAACCGCGCAAATACACCACGAAAAGCAAAGGCGCCCAGGAAGCCCACGAAGCTATCCGTCCCGCTGGCAGCACTTTTCGGACTCCGCAGCAAACGGGATTGGATGGGATTGATTTCCGCCTCTACGATTTGATTTGGAAGCGGACTGTCGCTTCTCAAATGGCCGATTCGCGCCAAACTCACGTCACTGTATTAACTCAGGTAGAAGATGCCGGTTTCCGTTCCAGCGGGAAACGCATTGATTTTCCAGGCTTTTTGCGCGCCTACGTGGAAGGTTCCGACGATCCGAATGCGGCGTTGGAAGACCAAGAGGTGATTTTGCCGGCGCTGAAGGTGGGGGATAAACCTAATTGTAAGGATTCAGAGGCAGTTGGCCACGAAACTCAACCTCCCGCCCGCTACACGGAAGCTTCTCTGGTGAAAATGCTCGAAAGCGAAGGTGTGGGCCGTCCGAGTACATACGCGAGTATTATCGGTACAATTGTCGATCGGGGATATGCGAAATTAATAGCAAACGCCCTAATTCCGACATTCACTGCTTTCGCCGTCACAACTTTATTGGAAACACATTTTCCCGATTTAGTAGACACCGGTTTTACTTCCCGAATGGAACAAACCCTCGATGAAATTGCCACCGGTGAGGCGAAATGGCTGCCGTATTTGCAAAAGTTTTATACAGGGGAAACCGGACTCGCAACCCAAGTCAAAGAACAGGAAAGTCAGATTGATGCGAAAGTTGCCCGAACTGTGGTATTGGAGAATATTTCTGCTAAAGTCTGCATCGGCAAATTTGGCGCATACCTGGAATCTGAAAGCGAAGAAGGCCTGGTAAAAGCATCGATTCCCCAAGATTTGACGCCGGCAGATTTAGATCCGGAACAAGTGGAGTTTCTGTTAAAGCAAAAAACCGAAGGCCCGGAAAAATTGGGACTCCACCCGGAAACCGGGGAACCGATTTATGTGCTGATTGGCAGTTATGGGCCATACGTTCAGTTAGGGGATGTTTCGGAAACTAACAAGAAACCGAAGCGCGCTTCTTTACCGAAGGGGACGGATAAGGATAGCGTGACGGTGGATATGGCGGTGAGTTTGTTGACTTTACCTCGGTTGTTGGGAACTCACCCGGAGACGGGGGCGAAGGTGCAAGCTAATTTGGGGATGTATGGGCCTTATGTGGTGCATGACCAGGGTAAGGTGGGTAAGGATTATCGATCGATCAAACCGCCGGATGATGTTTTGACGATCGATCTCGATCGGGCATTAGAATTATTATCGCAGCCGAAAGCCGCCCGCGGCCGCAGCAAATCAGCCACACCTTTGAAGGAATTGGGCGCGCATCCAGAGTCGGGAGAATTGATCAATGTTTACGACGGCCGCTACGGCCCCTACGTGAAACACGGCGATATCAATGCTTCTTTGTCGAAGGATGAATCTGTGGAGAATTTCACCTTGCAAAGAGCACTGGAATTGTTAGCAACGAAGGAAGCAGCGGGAGGCGGTAAATCTAGCAGCAAGTCGAAGAAGTCAACGAAGACTGCGGCGGCGAAGTCGGAGACGGCAACTGAGAAGACTGCGGCGAAGAAAACTACTGCTAAAAAGACGACAACTGCGGCGAAGAAAACCACTGCTAAAAAGACGGCGACTGCGACAACAGCCAAGAAAACAACTAAGTCAAGTTAGCAGGATTTACGCACTGTACGGCCAGAAACCGGGTTTTTTGCAATAATTTGTTTTAGCAGACAGATTCGGTAAAAAACTCGGTTTCTGCGATCGCGCCCCGCGTAAGTAGGTCGGCTCTTTCTAAAGTAATCCTTTCGTTCTCATGATATAATCAAAACTATCCATGTAGTAATTGGAGTAATTGAATGACCATGATAGCTGAACTTATGGTACAACCTTCCTACTGGATCGATCGTGAGATTTCGATTGAGAAAGTCAGAAATCTTTACTTATTCAAATTTACGGAAAACCTGCAAGCCCGATTAGAAGAACTAGCCGACAGAAAAAAGGCTAATCTTTTAACTTCCGAAGAAGTTGTAGAATTAGCAAGCTTACTAGAACTAGATAGGATTTTTACCTTAATTAACGCTAAAGTTATAGCAGCCTCATGTCCGTAAACCGCGCTACTAGAAATTTAGTAAGAAGTAGAGCTAATTTTCTTTGTGAATATTGCCATTCGGCGGAAGAAAGTAGCTCTACTCTATTTAGGTTGGCTAAAACTTTGAAAATTATGTTATCTTGGGTAAAAGCTTGCAAGCTAGCAAATTCGGGGTTTGGATATGGATTTCTCCCAACTTAAACGACCTACACGTAACGTCAAGCCACTAGATCCGATCGCAATTTTTGAGCGAAGACCAAGTTTACCAAATATCCCGAATGACCTATGGAGGGGGCAAACTATTGTGGGGTTGCATCCTGTGTTTATCGCCTATTAGCGGATTAACCCTTAGTTATGCCTCGGTTCAATACTTTTGAATTTTAAAATCAATCCACATGAATAATGGTAACTGCTCAATAACCGCTGCTTGGGGTATCTGAGCTAAGTAGTCCCAGAACGCTAGCCAATAAACTTATTTCTCT
>NZ_JAUBTR010000143.1:0-5977 GCF_036705045.1 Microcoleus sp. BR0-C5 | reverse complement strand
AGAGCCGGATGATGCGAAAGTGTCACGTCCGGTTCGTTGGGGAGGGGGATACGGCGACGTATGCCCTCTTACCCGACCTCAAGGTAGAGATAACAGCACCCCAGGAACCAATCACTCTTAAATTAGACCCTGGCTCCAAGGCTACTGGAATCGCATTAGTGCAAGGAAAAGACGTAATCTTTGGTGCAGAACTAGCTCACCGAAGTCAAGCTATTAAAGCTGGTCTGGAGTCTCGCCGTTCATTGCGTAGAGGCAGAAGAAATCGTCATACCCGCTACCGAAAAGCTAGATTATTAAACAGAACTCGCTCGAAAGGGTGGTTGGCTCCAAGCTTGCAACATCGTGTAGAAACAACCTTAACTTGGGTAAATAGATTGAGGAAACTTGCTCCCATTGCTTCTGTTTTCCAAGAACTTGTGCGGTTCGACTTGCAACAATCAGAAAACCCAGAAATTAATGGACTGGAGTACCAGCAAGGCGTTCTATACGGCTACGAGATCCGCGAATATTTATTGAACAAATGGGACAGAAAGTGCGCGTATTGTGGAATTACGGATATGCCACTACAAGTCGAACACATTCATCCCAGAGCCAAAGGCGGATCTAATCGCATTTCTAATCTGTGCCTTGCTTGTGATACTTGCAACAAAAAGAAAGGCACTCAAGATATTGAGCAATTCCTATCTAAAAAGCCCGATATTTTAAAGCGGATTCTATCCCAAGCAAAACGTCCCTTAAAAGATGCAGCAGCAGTTAATTTAACTCGCTGCGCGTTGTTTAACGGACTCCGTTTGACGACTGGTTTACCAGTTTCTACTGGCAGTGGTGGCTTAACAAAGTTCAACCGCACTCGATTAAATCTACCTAAATCCCACTGGTTGGATGCTGCTTGCGTAGGTCAAGTCGAAGAGTTGAAGGTGCTGACTTCTCAACCGCTGTTAATAAAAGCAGCAGGACACGGTACTCGACAAATGTGTGGCACAAATAGGTTTGGCTTCCCAATTCGACATAGATCGAAAAAGCAGATCCATTTTAGTTTTAAAACTGGCGATATCGTTGGCGCGACAGTCACCGCAGGCAAGAAAGTCGGTTCCTACGTGGGACGAGTTCTTTGCCGTGCATCCGGTTCGTTCGACATCGCTACAACGAAGGGAAGAGTGGCAGGAATTAGTCATAAATATTGCAAACCTATTCATAAAAAAGATGGCTATTCCTATGGATTTTGATTCAAGGCGACTGAAGTCGCAGCCGCTTTCCTCCCCATGTCTAAAGCCAGGGGCTTCTCGCTCGTTTTTTGGTGACATTCTCGTGATAAGTTCTCAGACAGATTTGAGTTTTGCTTTTAGTGAGGAGACGGACACAATTTAAGTCTAATCGTCGAATCGAAAATCCCATTGCCATAAGGCATGGAAGAGTCAATACCTAGTATATCTCCCGCACCTTCTCCTCAATTATGGCTTCGGGTTTAAAACCATCTACACTAGAACTTCTCAAGCGCTTTAACCGAGCGTTTCCGCAGTTTTATGAGCAATTTGTCAGCAGCGAAATCCAGTTGCAAAACCTCAAATTAGCTTACCAGCTTTACAAAACTCGGCAAGCAGTCATCGAAATCCGAGCCGAAGGTAACAAAAGTGCCCTGCATTTTGCTTACCGGAACCAATCTTTTCTATTGAGCGATATTTTTGGAGTGCTCGCGGCCTACGGGCTGACGATTCACAGTCTGAGTCTGTACGGTCAAATTTACCCGCCCATGCTGGTATTTATCAAATTGGTAGTATCTCGCGGTGGCAAGGTACTGGCAGATAAAACAGCAGAAAACGTCTGTAGAGCCGTTCGAGAGGCATTGGCGGGGCATTTTGAGGTTGAAGAGATGTTGGCGGTGGAATTTAATTTAGACGCGGGTTTAGAAGATGTGGCAACTGAATTCTACGTCGATCCGGTTTTCCACTTGCCAGCTTTGCTGATTGAAGCCGATAATCAACCTGGACTTTTTTACAAAGTTATGTATGCCATCTGGCAAGAGGATTTGTTGGTAGTAAATGCTAATTTGCTGGTTTGGCGGGGGCGAACTCGCCTAATTCTCTACTTGTTGGGGCCCAATGAAAGTTTAATTCCCGAATATCTGGGGCAGAAAATCGCTGAGGGGGTGCGACAAAGATTGCTGGGCGAGCGATTTTAGGGCAAGCTGCCGATGCTCCCTAAATAACTAGATTTCTATAAGTAGACATTAGTTTGCAGAAGTTTTCCAGTGAGATAGGATAAAAAGCTCGGCAACATTGTTCGTACAAACGAGTGTAGATCAATACTCCGGACAGTTTTTAACCAGCCAGAGTACCATAAGACAAGACTGAAGGAAGGTTAGGATGGTTTAAAATCAAATCCGGGTCTAAATCTCACTTGTCAATAAAGGTAGAAAGTAGATGCGCGATTTTATTCCAGACGTTTATAAGAGGCAAGAGAAAAAACAAACGACTTGGCAGATGAATGACAACTAGAGAGTTGATGTTTAGCTAAGTTTAAGGCAATTAGACTGGCATTAAAATGAAAATCAAGCCGTGGTAAATGACGAGGTTGACAATCAGACAATCCTGTAAATTGCTTGGCATCACGAAAAATAAATTCAATCTGGAAGCGAGCCTGATAATATTCAATAATTTGCTCAGGTGGTAGGTGAATATCAGTGCTAAACAATAAAGCATTTTTGATTTTGCCCTTGGCTTGAACCTCAGAGATACAAACCAAAGAAATTGGGCAATTTAAACAACAACTCCACGCCATCAATGTATATAAGGAAACTCCCGGTTTTAGGTCTTTAACAAAATTAAGACGACGCAAATCATGGCAGTCTACCTTGCCATCATATTTACGTGGAGCTCCCAGTTTCTTTTGTTCACCTGTATAGAGATAGCGTAGGGACGGCATCACTTCTTAACTTGCCAATAAAGTCTAAATTTAAGTCCCGCACAGCCTCCCAGAATTTAGAGCGATAGTAATAGCCATCAGCGACCATTTGGACGTACAGAAGTTGGGAAGTAACAACGAGTATTCTTTAGATGTTGTGCATAGTCATCAACTCTTGTGAGGTCAGGCGTTGAGCTTTGAGGTTCCTGTTTTTTGCGAGATTTCTTAGACCAGCAATTATTCGGATTTTGTGGGAGTTTTTTCACCGGCTTTATTTGAGGACGTGACGGAGTTTGTTGTACGCTTAAGCTATAAGATAAACGAGTCTCAATTTCGACAATAGAAATCACATAAATTTCCAACCCCTGTTCCGATTTGCCAGCTATACCATTATAGAAATAAGCTTTCCCGTCAGTTTTTTTGCCACTTTTTCTTAAAAAAGAACAATCAATAACAGCAATGATTGTGTGTTCAGGATTTAAGGCAACACGCGAGAAAATATTGATTAAATTGTGGAAAGTTGAAGCTTTGGAGAAAGTGACGACGGTAGGTTTTTTCGCTCAAATAACTATAACGACTGAGATTCGTGAAGTTGATCACGCCATAGGCTAGCAAAATAGTTGAGAATAAAGTGATTAAAAACTTCTTTTGGGGTTGACTAATCCCTGGCATTTGTTGTAAGATGGATTCAATAATCTTCATACGGCAATCTGAAGAGCTTGTGTGTTTTTATAGCTTATTTTATAGCTTATTTTATAGCTTATTTTATAGCTTAACCTAAAAGAGCGCCTTTTTTTCTGTTCATTTTGGGTTCAGATTGCACTCACTTTTTTCGCTTCTGTGATTTATTGCGTAAGCGTTGCTTGCCGTAGGCGTCGCATCCCTCTTTAAAAACAATCCGGAGTATTGTTGATCTGAGTATAAAATTAATAATTTTTCCGACTTAACAACGAGATTTTTAACAGGAATTTCTAAGATTTCCTCTGAACTATATTTAACGCAGTTTATAGGGTTAATTGTTTTACCTAAATTTTTTACTATGCTGGTGCGAAGTGAACCTTCAGTTTTGACGGCTAGCCGTGTTATTTTACTTTAAATATTAATTATTGAAATTTGTATAGTTAATGCTTGTTTATTACAACAGCTAACAAACTCGATCGCAAGTCGAGTTAGATTAGCGATGGCTCAGTTTACCTGGGAATAAAAATAATATATAATCCGCCTACAGGGGAATAGTCCATAGTCAGACGATTTGAGATTCTAGATTTGAGAATCATACCAAATCCGCGTTAAAAATCTCCAATAGGACTCGGCGGTTAAAACCACTACTCTACAAACGAAGTCCACTCCAAGCGGACTAAATAATAAAGGGGTATAAATCCCGGATGGGGTATAAATCCCGTCAATCAGCCTGCAAAGGAATAAATCCGGGGGCTTTTGAGAAATGATGCGGAGATTTTATGTATTTTAAAAATTTTACTAAAACGGCTAAGGCATCTGGGATGAGTCGGGTTATAATTTTTGACATTCCCTACCTAAAAATTTGGGAGCAAGCCAATCAAATCTTCGCAATCAGTTTTTATGACACCAGACATCTCCGCAGCCCAGCAGCAAAGAAATCACCGCATAATTGTCTTGGCCCTCATTTGTCTGACGCTGCTGGGACTCGCATTCCGCCTTTATTTGGCGTGGCACATCAACCAAACTCTCCCCGATACCCCCGCCCGTCTGACGGGCGACGAACCGGGCTATGAGGGTTTGGCATACTGGTTGCTGAAGGGTCATTTTTTTGAGAAGCCGAACCGGACACCAATTTATCCATTTTTTGTGGCTGGATGCTATGCAATTTTTGGTCGTTCTCCCGCATCTGTAGTCTACGTACAAGCTTTTTTGGGGGCGACAATCATCCCGCTAACTTTTATCCTAGCACGGCGTTTTACTGGCGCTCAAAGTTCCTTAGTAGCGGCTGGATTAGTTGCGCTGCATCCCTCCCTCATTCATCATGTCAGGCTGCTGCAAACAGAGGTTTTATATACACCTTTAATACTTTTAACAGTGCTGGGCCTGTTGCGGGCATTGGAACAGCCGCAGTGGCAAAATTTTTCATTAGCAGGTGCGGTGCTGGCAATTACGAATCTTTGTCGGCCGACAGGGATGTTGCTTCCAGCACTTGTGCCACTATTGATGCCGCGTCAATGGCATTTTAAGCGCAAGATAGCTTTGTTTCTGGCTTATTTGGGCGCGATTATAATTATTACTGCACCTTGGACTTACCACAATTATCGAACGCACAAAACTTTTTTGCTTTACAGCGTTTCTACGGCGCTGCTGTGGCAAGGAAGTCCAGAGTTTTATCATTTGGCTTATGAAAAACTGCCAAAACGCCATATTGTTCAGATTTGGCAGGAAGAACTAAATCCGGCTCGGAATGGGGGACACAATGCTTTTACAATTGAGGGCGATCGCTATTTTACCAAACGGGCGATCGCTTCAATCCTCCGCGAGCCTGCTGTCTATCTCTGGTATTGTTTGCAAAAGGCAGTTTTTTTCTGGTTGGGAAACCCTATAAGTGACTGGCCTTATCACGATCTGTTTAATGTGAAGGCAATGCGGCTATTCTTTTCGCCGCAACGGATTGTCGGCATTTTAGCGTCGCGAAATTTGCCTGTATTTGCTGCTTTGGGCATGATAGTTTTGCGGCATCGCTGGCGGGAGTTTTTGCCGCTGTTGGCAGTCTGTGCCTATTTTACTGTGATTCATGCGCTCACTTATGCAGAAGTTCGCTACAGTGAGCCGCTGCACCCGATTTTGGCGGTCGTAATTGCTACAGCGGCGGGGGAACTTCAGCGTCGCTTGAAGTTAATTAGTCAGTAGCTATTAGGCAGTTTGTCATGAGTTATTAACCCAGTGTTCTCAAAAACAATTATTCGGAATTTTACCATCGCCATTTTAATGGCTCTTGGCATAGGGTTGTTCAGCGTCACGACAACTTTTGCTCAAAACCCACATTCCGCAGGTCTTTAAATAGAATTGATGGTTATAAAATTTAAAAATTCAAGCCTGAAGAGATTACTGG
>NZ_JAUBTR010000029.1:0-85554 GCF_036705045.1 Microcoleus sp. BR0-C5 | reverse complement strand
GGTTTACGCTTCAACCTGATTGCAGGCATCTATAACTATGAACTTAACCTTTCAGAATGACTTTTGCAAGAGGTCTATTGAGTGCCTGAGCGATGGCAACGATGAATCGCTCAGGCAGGAATTGAAAGCGGCCAATAAACAACTTACAGAATGGGATGCAGAACTGAATCAGTTACACGATCGCAACGGCGACTTAGGACTGAATGTGCAGATGTTGGAGCAAGAGCTCAAGGAAGCGCGGCGCGATCGGGAAGCAAATAAAAACTCGGCTCCGACCGTCGCAGAATTTCCAGAGCCGGCCGACTTGCTCAACCAGCTAAAAGCGCGGCGCAAAAAGTCTAGAGCGGACTTGGCAGATATGGAAGTGGTTTTGGAAATACTTAGCTATGCTCAAGGGCAAGATTGAGCGACAGATGAGCGGAAAACAGAAATTTTGTACAGATGGCAAACCTAAAACCTTTGACCGCTAAAGCAGGGAAATTCATGGACACAACTGGACTCGAACCAGTGACCCCTACGATGTCAACGTAGTGCTCTAACCAACTGAGCTATGCGTCCTCACGAATTCCTAATGTAGCAGAACATTCGATCGCCTGTCAAGCATAAATATAAGATTTTTTAGGGTGGCACTCTTGACATCGCCCCTAACTCCCAATCCCCCGCCAAATCTTCACAGTTCGATCGCCCGCACCGCTAGCCAAACTCCCCCCATCGGGACTAAACGCCACCGACAAAACCTCCTCCCCGTGCCCCGTCAGAATTTCCAGCAAACCCCCCGTACCCGCATCCCACAAATAAATCGTGCCATCCCGACTCCCCGTCGCCAAAACCCGACCATCGGGACTCAACGCCAGACACAAAACATCCCCAGAATTGTCCCTCATACTCCGCAACAGCGTCCCTCGCCCCTGTCCATCCACCCGCCACAGCTTCGCCGTACCATCCCGACTCCCCGTCGCCAAAATCAATCCTTCTCCTACTCCCCCCCTTACCAAGGGGGGGCTGGGGGGGGTCGCAAAAACGATCGCCCGCACCCAATCCCCGTGCTCCGCCAGAGTACAAATCGATCGACCATTTTGCCAATCCCACAACTGCACAGTCTTGTCCCGACTCCCACTAGCCAAAAACTCCCCGCCAGGACTAAAAGCCACCGCCTCCACCCCGCCAGCGTGACCAGTCAAAGCCGACATCCGCCTTCCCTTATTCAAATTCCACAACTGCACAGTTTTGTCCCGACTGCCGCTAGCCAAAACCTGACCATCCCGACTAAACGCCACAGCAGAAACCCTGTCTGAATGACCAGCCAAAGCGTACCACCACTTACCCTTATTCAAATCCCAAATATGAATCATTTTGTCCCGGCCGCCACTAGCCAAAGTCGCGCCATCAGGACTAAACGCCACACAAGTCACCCAGTCAGAATGACCCGTAAGAGTGTACCACCGCCTACCAGTCTCCAACTTCCACATCTCAATCGTCTTGTCCTCACTGCCACTAGCTAAAGTCGCGCCATCAGGACTGAAAGCTACCGACGTAACAGCATTAGAATGCCCTACCAGAGTATGAACACACCTCCAAGTAGGCGCGCGTGCGGGCCGGGCCCGCTGCATCGGTGGCACAGGTAAAATGGTGCCTGCAACCGTTGGCGGCACTGCATTCTGCACCACAGCCGTCCTCTGCGGCACGGGAATTTTAGGCGCTGGTAGGGGCGGTGCCCCCGTGCCCGCCCCCGTGCCCGCCCCCGTGCCCGCCCCCGCCGACTGCTGCGGCTGCAAATCTTTCAATACCTCAGCTACAGATTTGTAGCGCCGACTGAGACTCGATTCGATCATTTTGTCGAGGATGCGACTTAATTTCGGATCAATTGGAACCTTCAAAAAGTCTCGCCAAACCCAAGCATCTTGATTGATATCAAACAAATCAAAAGGAGATATTTGAGTCAGCAAATAAATGCAAGTTACTCCCAAACTGTACAAATCACTGGCATAAACCGCTTGACCTCTAATTTGTTCCGGCGCCACGAATTCGGGAGAACCGATGACTGTACCGGTTTCTCTCAAACCCTCCACAACTTTTGCAGCGCCAAAATCAACTAAAACTAATTCCCCGGTTAATGTGGGGTAAGTATAAATGATAGGAGTTTGAGAAATGCGGCGCCGGATAATATTGGGCGGTTTAATATCTCGGTGAATTACACTACGATCGTGCACGAACTGCAATACTGGCAATAAATCCTTCAGCAGACTGAGAATTTTACTTTCGCTGAAAGGCCCAGTCCGCGCCAACTCTTCCTGTAAATTTTGACCTTCTATAAATTCCTGTACCAAATACTGATAGCGTTCCTGCTGAAAGTGCGCCAGCAGTTCGGGAATTTGCGGGTGTTTCCCCAACTCGTCCAGTCGCACCGCTTCTCGGTTGAATAATTCTGCTGCTTTCTCGCTGCTGCTGGTACCTTGGGATAGGGGGAAAAACTGTTTAATTGCACAGCGCGGTTTTGAGGGTTTGTCTTCGTCTATTGCTAAAAAAGTGCGGCCGAAACCGCCGCGCCCAAGGGGTTTGATGGCGCGGTAACGCTCTCTGAGCAACAGTTTGGAGCCGCAATTCAGGCAGAATTGGGTACGATCGGCATTTTGCGGGTTTTGACAGGCGGGGTTTAGGCAATAACTCATAACTAAACCGAGAAGGAATCAGCAGCACATCTCTATGATACTGACGCCCAAGCGCGATCTACTCTCGCGTTACAATTAAAAACCAAAGGACTTGAGTCCTCAGAATTTAAGATGTCGCTTTCACTTTCAGAGCATACTCTTTAAACCTTTCCAAGTCAGCCTGAATTGTCGATTCAACCACGCGGCCGAGAAATAGGTTATCCATCAATTTTCCCAGCCAGCCGGGAATTCCGTAAGCCACTGTCAGCTTGACGATACTGCTGTCTTTGCGATCGTAAAATCTTACCGCACCTCGATTTGGTAAGCCGTCTACCGATTCCCACTGAATTATCTGATTCGGCACTAATTTGAGAATCCGAGAAAGCCAGCTAAATTCTAACCCGCCAGTTGCGAGTTTCCAGCGAGACAATTCTGGATCTTCTTCGAGAACATGAACAGATTCTATCCACTTCATCCAGCGCGGCATTTGCTCTAAATCTGACCATAGTTGCCACGCTAACTCAATGGGAATTGCCACTTCTACTTGGACACTGTGTTCTAACCAATCAGTCATGGGATTTTAGATTTTAGATTTTAGATTTTAGATTTCTGGTTCCCAGGCAGAGCCTGGTAACGCAGATCCAGAGGCTCTGCCTCGCGTTTTCTGTCTAAATACTGGAGGCGGAGCCTCCTGATAGGCATTCCCAGGCAGAGCCTGGGAACGAGGAATATCGCTTGTAGTCGATTTTTCGATCCCCCTAAATCCCCCTTAATAAGGGAGACTTTGAGAACGCTCTTTTCCCCCCTTATTAAGGGGGCTTAGGGGGGATCGAGACGACTAATGACTAATGACTGTAAGCTTCGAGAATTGCCTTAGCCGCTTGATGGCCTGAAAGTGTCGCTCCTTCCATGCTATCAATGTAGTCTTGCTGAGTGTAACTTCCTGCTAGAAAGAAATTGGCGATCGGAGTTTTTTGAGCGGGGCGGAAAACATCCATTCCCGGTGCTTCCCGATACAAAGATTGAGCTAGCTTAACTACACTGTACCAAGTCATGTTTAATTCCCGCGCTGAGGGAAATAAATCCTGAACTTGCTTAAGTACGTGTTGGGCGATCGCCTCATTGCTTTGTTTAATAAACGGATCTCCCGGTGTCAGCACCAACTGGAGCAGCGAGCCTTGTCCTTCTTTATAATAATCCTTGGGACTTGTCAGTGCCAAATCTGCAAAACAAGAAAAATCTGCATCTGCTGAATACAGCAAATTATCGATTCCTACAGCGTGGCTCAACTGTTTGCGCTTGGCTTCGTCTTCCAGTTCCGTTACCCAACCGTCGAACCGCAATTGTACTGTAGCAACTGGCACGGTATCCAATTTGTAAATATTGTCAAATTCCGACCATTTGCGCCAAGCTGGCGGCAGGATTTTCTGAATTCCCGGCACATCCAAGGCAAAAACATAAGCATCAGCGGTAATATTTTCTTCTGTTTCGCCGTTAGCTACTACCAAGCCTGTCACGCGAGTTTCTTCGCCTTCTTGATACTGGATTTCTCGCACTCGGCGCCGCGTGTGAATTTTGGCTCCTTTCTTTTCCAAATATTCCACAATTGGTTTGTGCAAATATTCGTTGGGAGAACCAGCTAGCATCCGCATGACTGACGCTTCGGTTTTAGATGCAAAGAATTGGAATATTGTCAACATACACCGGGCAGAAATTTTTTCAGTGTCGATAAAACCCAGTGCGTAGGCAATCGGATTCCACATTCTTTTGAGCGAGTTTTGGTTGCCACCTTGACTGCGGAACCAGTCAGCGAAGCTAATGTTATCCAAATTGCGGATAGTTTTCATTGCCCCGTCAAAGTCTATCAAACCTCGGACGATCGGGCTAGTTCCCAGGGCGATCGCATTTTGAATTTTGTCTTGTACGGATAGCTGGGATGTAGTAAAAAATGCCTTCAATCCGTGCAAAGGAGCACCCACCGGAAAGCGGAAATCCAAAGAACCTGTTTCGCCGCCTCGATTGATAAAAGTGTGGACGTGTTCTTTGAGGAGCAAATCGTCAAAAGCTCCCACTTTTTTCATCAAGGCAAATAAGTTATAATAGCAGCCGAAGAAGACGTGCAAACCCATTTCAACGTGATTGCCGTCGGGATCTACCCAACTTCCGACTTTGCCGCCGACAAAGGGGCGGGATTCAAAAATTTCTACTTCGTGGCCGGCTTCCACTAAATCGACTGCTGTGGTCATTCCAGCCAGTCCCGCACCTGCGATCGCAACCCGCATTTTACCTATCCTTTACAGTATTTTTACAAATTGTAACAAAATTTAGAATTTCCGAAACATTCAAAGTTCGTAAATGCCGATCGACACTTGTACAGCCCTCTGAATTCTTGCTAGGACATCGGCACTAATCTGACCGTAAGGGCCTTGTTCCAGATAAGTCTTTTGGACAGCTAGAATTTGGTCGCAGACAGCCAGCGAGTCAGATTCTAACCCTCCTTCACCAGCAAAAATCCAAACCCGAGTCGGAGTTTCGCCTCCTCTCAAATCGCTCGTAAAAGGGACAATCAGTACAGTACGGCTCAATTCATTCCGGCTATCTATGGAAACGACAGCAACAGGACGCTTTTTGCTATCTCCGATCGTTCGCAAAGCTCTAACAAGATAAACTTCGCCTTGTCGCGGATAAGCTTCTGTCATTGTATCAAAGACCTTCCTCTATTAAAATTTCTTCCATTTGTTCCTGAGCAAATGTTGCCCATTCTTCCTCAAACTCAATATCTTCTTGGCTGCGGTTTTGATAAAACTTCCGCAACTTATCTTCTATTTGCTTAGCGTACCAGAGACGGAGAGCTTGTTCGATCGCCTCCGTCCAATCATCAGTAAGCTGGTCTATTTTATCAGCAAATTCAGCATCAAGGGCGACTAACACTTCTCGCTTTTGAGTAGAATTTGACATAATCATTCTCCTTAATAATTTAAAAACGAGGGTGCGCTGTGGCGCACCTTACATATTACTTTTACATCTTCCTTCTTCCTTCTTCCTTCTTCCTTCTTCCTTCTTCCTTCTTCCTTCTTCCTTCTTCCTTCAAAACATCGGCATTAACTGAAGTGGCCCAATTCCCAACTCTTTAGCAGACACCCAGCGCACCTCAAGCAAAGCGATCATATCCTTAAACTGAGGCTGACCGCGAGAAGCACCCATCAACCCTTTAGCAATAATCAAACCGCACCAACCGTTGGTTGATTTACAGCGGCGATCCCACTTTTTGCGAGCTTCCTGATGCACCGGATCGTCTTCATTAAACTCCCCAAACAAATAGAGATCCCCATTTTTAGTTTGCAAAATACCCAAGTCGTATTGCTCATCCTGAAAAGGATTTTCGCCCGGATTAAAACCAATCCCCTTCACACCTCCAGCTTCTTTCAAATCCTGAATCATAGTTTTTGCCTTCGGATGAGAAGTTTGGATCATCACCACCGGCAAACCATCTCCGGCGGTATTAATATCAATTTCTGCACCTTGGTGAAACTGGACACTTTGGCGCAGGAAATCTACCGTTTCCCAAGGTACGGCACCGAGACTCAAAAATGAATTTTGCGGTACTAAATCGTCCCGTAGCAGTGGCTTGTCAAATTCATCATCGTCATCATCGTCATCATCGTCATCATCACCGAGCATCTGTAATAATTCGTCCGACACATCCGGCATCGTGGAAACTTTAACGGATACCTGTTGAATTTCTCCGTCAGGCTGCGGCACTGGGATGCGGTAGCGGCTGCTAAGAGTGGGAAAAATGTCTGAACCCAATTTCCGGCGGCCGTTGCGGAAAAAACGATGAAATGCTTCGAGAGCAACTAACATCGTGAGGGCTTCTTCTTCGTAAAGTATCGATCGCAATCCTTCTAAAGGATGTAGGTTGCCGAAATTTGGTTCAATTTCCGATGGAGGCAAATCGGCTAAATCAATTTCTTCGTCGTCGTCCTCATCAATATCTGCTGCACTTTCAAAGGTAACAAACAAACAGTCTTGCCCTAAAAAAGCCTGTTCTAAATCTTCAAAAGATTCATCGTTGACGACTCGTTCTCGAAACCGTTTCAAGGATTCTAGAGAACGGTACAGTAAAACTCCGTAATCCATTCTGCCTTGCCCCAATACGGACACATAGAGGCTGGCGACATCCCACTGATTGATTTCAATAGATATTATTTGGTGTTCGCTCAAAGTCCGCCACGGAGCATCTTGCCAAATTTGAGCAGCTTTTTCCATTAAAACTTCAGCATACTGAGGGGGCAACTCAGGAGGTCTGTTGATGGCGACCTCTTCCATGCCGCGAAATATTTCATCAATTAGGGGCAATTCCGGCACGTAGTCAATGGAAATGCCTAAATCTTGAAGTACGCCCCGCAGATAAAATTGAATTTCTCGGTTTTTGACTACTATTTTTTGGGGCCGACCTGCGGGAGCCGGACTTTGGGGATGTTCCATTGCCCGTAGCAGGGCCCGGACGATCGCCTCTGGGCCGGCATCTGGGCCTACCATGTCCATAGCCCTCACGACTCCTTCGGAGCCATCGACCCAGAGAATGCACTCGCCACCAGCTTCTAGAACGTCATCGTCATCTAGCATCATGTGCGAGTCAGCATTAGATAAGGGTCGGCGATCGCCCTCCCACACGCTGGGAATTTGAGGTAAGTTTTGTAGCCGACGAAGAGTAGAGCGATTCAGCGCTGCCATAGAGTAAGCCCGTTGGGTGAAGCATTGTTGCGGTGCCGATAGCCGGTCAACCGCTGCTTATCAATCATAAACCCTATAGGGGGAGAGGACATCAAGCTGGGGAACCAGGTCCTACGGGAATTAACAATTAGAAGGCAAAAATTCTGCCCTCAGCATCTAACCCAAGGCCTTCTGGCGAATGCCTGTACAATGGAGGGATAAGATTAAACTCTTAGCATTAGACAGTCTCAGGAGTTCGGCAAATTATGACTCAAGCCATTTCTGAAAAGCGCGGCATTCAAATGACGGACTCTGCTGTCCGTCAAGTTTTAGCCCTGAGAGAGAAACAAGGTAAAGACCTCTGCTTGCGGGTAGGGGTGCGCCAGGGCGGATGCTCTGGAATGTCCTACGTGATGGATTTCGCAGAGCCCAGCACTGTCAAATCCGACGATGAAGTGTTCGACTACGACGGTTTTCAGGTAGTTTGCGATCGCAAGAGCATTCTTTATCTCTACGGTTTGGTTCTCGACTTCAGCGATGCTATGATCGGGGGCGGCTTTCAGTTTACTAACCCCAACGCAACTCAAACTTGCGGCTGTGGCAGTTCATTTTCTACATAAATTGGAAAATAGGGCATTGGGGATTGGTAATTGCTAATTGCTGAGAATGCCTCGGACTGCCTTGCTGCGTCCGGCACCCAATGCTCTTTTCCATCTAAAATCTCAAATCCAAAATCTAAAATCGAATGACCCCTGAAGAATTGTTTAAAGACGGTTTCGATCGCTACCAAGCTGGCGAAGCCCCGGCTAATCTGATCCCCGTGTTTAAAGAAGTGTGCGAAAAAGCTCCCAAAAATGGCAATGCCTGGGCTAGCCTCGCGTGGCTCTACCTGTTAGAAAATAAACCTGCATCGGCTCAAAAAGCAGCGAAAACAGCCGTTAAATTGAACCCTCATGACCCCCAAGCTCGCATCAACCTAGCAGTAGCGATCCTCGATCTCAAAGAAAAAGGAGTGCGCCCCCACGTAGAAGTGGCTCAGCAATTAGTGATGGCTTCCGAAGAGTTGCTCGACGAAGTTAAAAAAAATTTTGAAGAAGGATTAAGCCGAAAACCCGACTGGAAGAGTCTCGCCCGCGTTAAACAGTGGCTTCTGGAGCCGTAACGGCGCAAACAAGTCGATTTTTGGGCGGGGATCGAGAAAATCGGCTTTGCGGTTTATTACGATATCGTAATAAATCAATAAATAACTTTATGGAAAACTCAGGAAGTCAGTGCTAGTATTTGAAAACTTAGACGATTCACAAATCCGCTCAGCGGTTTTCAGATTTTACTACGATAATACTAGGAGTTGTAAAAACATGAGCAATGACAGCCACGTTAACATCAAACCAGCAACCCGCAACCACAAAGGTTTCTTTATTCAGCCCGCTTCTTACAAATTGATGAGCATCGATAAATCCGGCTGGGCCTTGATTTGCATGGACAAAGCAGTTTGTCACTACGTAGACCCGGATGATTTGCAATTGCCGAATAAATCGGGAATGTCTGAAGGTTAATTCTGAAGTTTTGAGAGACTTTAAGATGCTTTATTTGAGTAGCTGCCCTCCCTAGAGAGGCAGCAACTTTTTTATTCATACAAAAGTCCAACAACGCGCACTGAATCGGGATGTAACGGATAAGCTGTGTTGCATCTAGATTGCCTATGGTATTAGAGAGGGAGAGGGGGAGAAGAGGAGAGGGGGAGAGGATTTGACGATTGTTGATCGGGACTCGAAATATACAATTTAAATGCACAAAAGCTTAGAAGGATAGAAGGAAGAATTACCAATTCCCGATTCCCAATTCCCTAATTGTTAGATTTCAAGGCAAAAAGCATCTCAAGCTGAGCAGTTGTCGGTTGTGTAGAAGCTGTGGCTACGCTAACTCCTCGGAGAGAATTGAGCAATTCAGCGACGGGCGGCGAAACTAAATTGGGCTGTACTGCGAGTAAATATTGGTTAGCCCAAGACATTGTTTTTTCCATATCTATGTAAAAGTAACCTTGGTTGACTTGCGGTAAAGAAGTGGCGATCGCCTGAAAACTCGGACTGCTGCTTAACGGTTGCGGTGGCGTCGAAGTAATCACATCAACTAAAGGGCCACCGAAAGCTACAAACACAGAATTTTCATTCAGCCAACCGTGCCCGAATAAAGTGCCTTGCTGGGGTATTTTCCATTCCGTAACTTCCTTTCCTTGAACTTGTCTGGGGGCGACACTGACTGTAGGATTGCTTTTGGCGATCGCATCGAGTTTTTTCAGAGTTGCTTCAGCAGCAGGGCGATCGCTCGTTTCAAAAATCATCGCCGCCCCCATCCCCAACTGAGACAAAATACCTTGATCCGAACCGATAGCCCCGATCGCAAATTCCCCATTCATCCAACCAAAAACATCACGATCCGCATCCAAATCCAACCGCTTAAAACTACTCCTCACCTGCTGAACTCCCCTGTCAACTTCCGGGCTATCTTGTGCCTCAGCGGTTGCTTGCGACCAAATTTTGTCGATTCCCTGGCCGCCGACTAAAGCAATAGTTTCACCAGGAAATCTGGGTAACAATTTCGATGGGACTTGTGGATTTTGCTCGACGAATTTAGGGTTTAACTGAGCGATAGTTTTTACCCTCAATCCCGCACTATCCGCCCCAATTCCCGCAACCAAAGACTTAACTTGTTTGAACTGCGAAAACACTGTCCAAGGCAACTGGATATCGGCGGGCAAATTAGCTTTCAATTGGTCAATTGCCACCGGATAGTCAGCAATATAAACAGTTGCGAGCGGATTCTTGACACCAGCACTCTCTGCAAAAAACTTAGTTGTGCTCGGCTGCGTAGCGAGAGAGGGTTCTCCTTTAAAAGTATCGATCGCCAATTCCACAGGCTTTCTCAAAGGAGCCATCACTAATTGGTCGTTCAGCAAAGCCACACTGTAGCGCTTGCCAGTTGGCTCTGCAATCTCAAAAATTTTAACTCCTTTATACTCGGTTTCTTGAGTAGTTGCACCGGGCTGAGATTTTAATTTATTTGCAAAATTCCAAGCGCTAATTTTATTTTTCACGCTGACTACAACCAGCAGCTTAGGAGGCTCGGTTTTCGCAGCAGCATCAGGGGGCAGCAAAGCGACCATCACCCCCCCTAACCAAGGCTTTAAGTCCCTGTCAAAGTCGATTTGAGTGCCTGCCAAGCTTTGTTCTTGAAAGGTCTTCAAACCCATGCCGACCAACTTTTGAGCCCCAGACGTGCCAAATCGCTGCAACTGGGCCAACGCTTGGGGATTGGGGGAGATAAAGGCGGCCATCATTGCTTCGTCGGGCACAACTTTGGCGCTGTCTTGAGGGTTGGATACTTGTTGGCTCAAACCCTGGAAGTAAAAGTAGACCGCAGCGCTACCTGCTGCGGCGATGGAGGCAGCAATTAGAAGCTTTGATTTTTTTGCAGGCATGGTTTGTGTTCCTCGCGTCCTTTATCAGTTTAATCAAAATACACTTGGCTTGTGAGGAGGCGATCGAGGCTGCTGTTTATTTTTGTATGATTTAACACAAGTTTGGACGATCGTCTAAACTGCTAGAACTGTGCATTATTGGTAAAAGATGAAAGTAGCGATCGCGGGAGCAACGGGATTTGTAGGTAGCCGGCTGGTGGAGAAGCTGCAAGCTGGGGGACATCAAGTGGTGGTTTTGAGCAGGGATGCGGCGAAGGCTAGCCGAGTTTTTCCGGCTTCAGCTTATCCCAATTTGGAAGTTGTCGCCTACACTCCAGCGGAGTCTGGTGATTGGCAAAAGTCGATCGCCGGCTGCGATGGTGTTGTAAATTTAGCCGGGGTTCCGATTGCGGAGGAAAGGTGGACTCCGGCGCGCCAGCAAGCAATTCTGGACAGTCGCAGACTGACGACGGCAAAATTGGTGGAGGCGATCGTCAATGCTAATCCTAGACCATCGGTGTTTGTTAGCGCATCGGCGATCGGCTATTACGGAACCAGCGAAACCGCTGAATTTGACGAAACGAGCCTCGCGGGAAACGATTTTTTAGCTGCAGTTTGCAAAGACTGGGAAGCAGCAGCCCAACCTGCCAAAAATGCGGGAACACGGCTAGCAATTTTGCGGCTGGGGATAGTTTTGGGAATGGGAGGCGCGTTGGCAAAAATGCTGCCACCTTTTAAACTATTTGCAGGCGGGCCGCTGGGCACTGGGAAACAGTGGTTTTCTTGGGTTCATCGCGAGGATGTGGTTGATTTAATTCTGTATGCTTTGCAAAATTCGCAAGTTCAAGGCGTTTTGAATGCGACAGCACCGAATCCGGTGCGGATGAATGAATTGTGTCAAACTTTAGGGGAAGTTTTAAAGCGGCCTTCTTGGTTGCCGGTGCCAGGTTTTGCTTTAGAAATGCTTTTGGGAGACGGGGCAAAACTTGTTTTGGAAGGGCAGAAAGTGTTGCCGAAACAAACTTTAGCTAGTGGTTTTCAATATCAATATCCGACGCTGAAATTAGCACTCGAAGAGATTTTATCGAGAAGTTAGAAGTCGAATCCTCGTTCTCCAAGAAACCGGGTTTCTGCGATAATTTTGGCATCTTCACGCCCGATTTGGTGAAGAAACCCGGTTTCTGAGGCCCTGCCATCCAAGAAACCGGGTTTCTGCGATAATTTTGGCATCCTACCGAAGATTTGGGTAAGAAACCCGGTTTCTGACTCCCCGACGCGCGCGCCTCAGCCTCAGCCAAGAAACCGGGTTTCTGCGACAATTTTTGCATCCTCACGCCCGATTTGGGTAAGAAACCCGGTTTCTGAGTCCCCGACGCGCGCGCCTCAGCCTTAGCCAAGAAACCGGGTTTCTGCGATAATTTTGGCATCCTACCGAAGATTTGGGTAAGAAACCCGGTTTCTGAACCCCACGCGATCGCACCTCAGCCTCAGCCAAGAAACCGGGTTTCTGCGATAATTTTGGCATCCTACCGAAGATTTGGGTAAGAAACCCGGTTTCTGAACGCCACGCGCGCGCCCCTCAGCCTCAGCCAAGAAACCGGGTTTCTGCGATAATTTTGGCATCCTACCGAAGATTTGGGTAAGAAACCCGGTTTCTGAACCCTCCCCTTCCGCTAGCCACTCACCTATCCTCTGATATGCCACGTCGCCAAATTATCTTCCAAGCGGGTAATTACTACCATGTTTATAACCGAGGTAATAACCGTCAGCTTATCTTTTTTGAGCGAGAAAACTATATTTATTTTTTACGTCAATTAAGAAACCATCTGATTATTCATGGTGTCGATATTATTGCTTATTGTTTGATGCCGAACCACTATCATTTATTAGTTTACCTGCAAACGGATGATTTTTCCAAGCTGATGCAGTCATTTACTCTGTCTTATGCTAAGGCTATCAATAAACGCTATCAAAGGGTGGGTTCACTATTTCAGGGACGGTTTCAGGCGATTCATGTGGATGGAGAAGACTATTTATTACACTTAACTCGATATATTCACTTAAACCCAGTCTGTGCTAATATAGTTGAAAAAGCAGAGGATTGGGAGTTTTCCAGCTATCAGGAATATATTGATTTGCGTCAGGGAAGTTTACCTAAAATAGATGGAGTGCGATCGCAATTTTTTTCAGCCGATGCTTATCGTGACTTTTTAGAAGGTTCAACTAGCGATAAATTAATCCAGTATTTAACATTTGAAGAATAGAAGGCTTTAAGAAACCGGGTTTCTGGGAGAATTTTGACATCCTCACGCCCGATTTGGGTAAGAAACCCGGTTTCTGAATCCCCACGCGTGTTCCCAGAAACTCCAAGAAACCGGGTTTCTGGGAGAATTTTGGCATCCCAACAGAGATTTGGGTTTCAAACCCGGTTTCTCAACCCCCCACGCGATCGCGCCTAACCCTGAGCCAAGAAACCGGGTTTCTGTGATAATTTAGGCATCCTACCCAAGATTTGGGTAAGAAACCCGGTTTCTGAGCCCCACGCGCGACTATATCTAGTTGGTAAGGATTCAGGTCTAAACCAGGGGTATTAAAGATGGGGTCTGCACAGCAGGATTAACCCTCGCTTTAATAGCTTGCTCAAAAAACTCAATGACTGAACGTCTTTGACGACGGCAAGTTTGTATAACTGTCAATAAATTGGCAGTATCTTGGAACCGTGACATTGAACGGGAACCGCCACTAACTTTTCTTTTTGTAACGGCTAAACGTAACGTTCGTTCGGCTAAATTATTATCTGGTGGAATCTCTGGGTGATGAATGAAAATACCACCATTGATCGGCTTTATGGAGCAAGGAACGTAACAGTTTACTTCCTTGGGCTCCGGCTCGCTCAAACCAAGTTAAGAGTGCAGATTCAATTTTTAATTTAAACTCTGATGCCCAACTCCAGAACTCGTCAATAAGCGAGAGTTTTTTGGTATAAAGCGTAGTTATGAAAGCCTTCATCGATCAAATCGATAAATTTGACGCCAATCTCCTGATTATGTAAACCTGGTAACTTGCTCAGCTTTTTGAAATGACGGCGTAAATGGGCCAGACATTTCTGTTGTGCTCTGACTGAATAACCATTATAAACGCTATAGTCATCCGAACTGAGGACACCTGTATAGCTGGCACCCAGAATTACTTCTAATTCGGAGCGAGAACGAGTATCAGCAGCATGAAATAAAGCGAAGTCGGTATTGGCAAAAATCCATCACCATTCTTTTACCCCTTTGACGGCCCTTGGCGTTTCATCCGCATGGATATTGGGCTGGGTTTGTTTGACCCACTCTTTGAGCCGGTCAATACTTTGAGCCACTGCACCATCTATTCTTTCATTCGTGGCTACTAAAGTTCCCACTCCTATTTCTATTTTTCCCAGTTCCCACAACAGTTCTTGTTGTTTTTCGTAGGATAAATGCCCGTAATTATTTATCCATCCCAAAAAAGCTTGCAGTCTGATTCCGATATCTTGTCCCGGTACTATTTCTGGCGACCAGTCTGCTGTTTGTGTTTCCCCACACTCGCTGCAAATACACGTATATCTTTGATATTCTACTATTTCTATTGGACTCTCTACTAACCGCAGCTCCTTGCTGTCTCTCTATTTTGATAGGTTCGCCACTGAATTCGCTTTGACCACAACACCTACACACTTGCGGTCGTAATATCTCTAATCTATCTACCCGACCAAACCCCTTCCTCGTTTTTCCCGGATGTCCTGGTTGTCCTCCTGCTTTCCGTTTTGGTGTCTCCCTTTCCTCTGTTTGAGCTTCTAGTTTTTTCTCGCTTTTTTTGAGGAGGTCGCACGATGGTGGCTTTGATGATGTTGTGCTGTCTAAATCTCTACTGATTTTAAGTTTCTCTATTTCCTGTTCTAGTTCTATTACTCTGGATTTTAACTGCTCTATAGCCCTCGCCTGCTCAACGATCATCTCTACCAGTTTCTCTGTCGCCAACTGGTTTAAGATTTCACTGTTGAGTTTGGGTGGCAGGTTTTTTTTCATAATTGCTATATTCTACTTTCCAGGATCACACTTGTCAATACCCACCACCTGAATCCTTACTCTAGTTGTTATAATAAATAAACCTGAGCATTTTTTATTCTAATAGAATAGCTTGTATTAATTGCCAGATGAAGATTAAGCGCGATCGCCCCCCCGGAGAGTGACAGAAGAGGGATATAGGGTTTAATCTTCAATATTGCGATCGCAATATAAACGCATTCTTAATATTCTGTTTATTCCTTGCTATTGAAACTGTTTCAGAGTAATCTAGTAACCATAAGTCAGTTATAATATTTTCATAAGTTGGATTCACGAAAAATTTCTGCAAGTTTAACTCACATCTCTGGCGCTCAAATCATATGGACACATCTGAAAAGTTTTGTTTTTGTACTCTAGCTGTAGGTGATAGGTATCGTGCTCATGTAAAGATGCTAGCTCAAGATATCCAGACCCATATGCCTTCCACAACTTTATGTATCCTAAGCGATCAACCAGAGCAGTTTAAAGATTTCCCTCATGTTCTGGTGTTCAAGCACCACCTCCAGAGTGTGAAAGGGTATCATGACAAACGTTTCGTTCTTGAAAAAGCTCTCTCACTATTTGAGAGTTGTATGTTTTTAGACTCTGATGTTAGATTGCTAGGCCCTCTAGTAGAAGAAATGAATTGGTCTCCTGGAATTACAGCAAGAGCAGGTACTGATTTGGTCAAACACATACAAAAAATTAAAAATCCGAAAGAAATTGAAGTTATAAAAGCAGCAGGGCAAAAACTAAATATTGATCTTCAACAAGTGAAGTGGCTTCACGAGTTTATGTTTGTCATGAAGAGACAGAATGGATTAGAAGGGGAATTTTTTGAACTTTGGCAGACAATTTCTTACTTTTTTGAAATGCAAGAAATCTATCATGGTGAGGGTTATGCTATGGGGCTAGCTGCGGCTCGAATTGGGATGACATTTGATTTTTTCCGCGAAGACAAATTTCCATTCTTTAAGGATAATATTGAACGAGTAAGAATCCAAAATGGACAAGCAATTATTCAGGAGAAACAAATTTACTTCGACATCCATAAACAGATTGAATATCCCAAACGTTCCCTTTGGGAGAAAATCAACAACAAACTAAGTAAACAGGTTGTGTTTTATTATCGATTATTTAGACTGAGAGTTTTTATTAAAAAAGATCCTAATTATTATAAAATCTTTGGATGAGTATACAAAAAATAATGGCTCTTCATTACTTGGTATGCCAACTTGTATAGAAATGTAGTCAAAACCTTTGCTCCGCAAAGGTTTTGACTATTTATTTAGATGAATTGGGCTAGAATGAGCGATATTTCGTTTAATCCTTATTTAATATTGTTTCCGGTTGCATCGGAATGATTTAACCACAGAGAACGCAGAGAACACAGAGGGAGATAAGAGAGATGAATAATTCCGATGCTACCGGATTTGATATAACAAGGTTTACAGCTTGATTTTGGGTTGTTTAGCATACTACGTACTGAAGAACCAAATATTTCAACCTGAAAGCAGATGATGCAGTAATTTGCAGTATAGAAAATGGAAAAATAGTCATAGAGCCTGTAAATCAGAAAGTTTCCAAATATACCCTAGATGAATTATTAGCAGGCGAAATAGAACCGGGCGAAGAAATCTCTTGGGGAAAACCAGAAGGAGAAGAATTTTGCTAAAATATATCCCCGAACGAGGTCATTTTATTCGCTTCAATTTCGATAATCACAGAGATTTATGGAGAAACCCGGTTTCTGAGCCCTGCGCGATCGTGAGCTTTGAGCAAACTCGCCGGATCGGGCCCAGCGGGGATAATGCAGCCTGGATTCAGCGGGAACAAATTGCCGTAATAATCGCGCTTGACAGCCTCTAAATCGCAAGTGCCAGCAACTCCCGGTAACTGGTACAAATCGCGCAGATAAGCTCCCAAATGCTCGTAATCTTGAATGCGGCGCACATTGCATTTGAACAAGCTGTAATAAACAGCATCAAAACGGAATAGAGTAGTAAAAAGCCGCACGTCTGCTAATGTCACCCGATCGCCACAAAGATAACGACTCCTCAAGAGCGAGCGATCGATCTCGTCTAAAACAGCAAACAATTCACTGCAAGCCGAGTCATAAGCAGCTTGAGATTGCGCGAAACCGCAGCGATAAACGCCGTTATTCACCGATTGGTAAATCTTCTCATTCCACTCGTCAATTTGCGATCGCAAATCCAGAGGATAAAGATCCATTTGACGATTGCCAGCAAACTCGTTAAACTCCGAGTTTAGCATCACAATAATTTCCGAACTCTCGTTATTGACGATCGCCTTTTTCGACTCATCCCACAGCACCGGCACGGTACACCGCCCCTGATAGCCCGGTAAAGCCAACTGATAAAGTTCCGGCATCGTGTTGCAGCCAAAAGTTTCCGACTCCATCACCCACATTCCCCCTTCCGAGGGATAGACAATCGACACGGATATCGCATCTTCCAGCCCTTTGAGCGCCCTCGTCACCAGAGTGCGGTGCGCCCAAGGGCATCCCGTACCCACGAAGAGGCGATACCGTCCCGCAGCGGGCCCGTGAGGGTTGTCTGGTGCAGTGCTGACAAAGTTGCGGAAACTGCTGCTGGGGCGAATGTATGCTCCCGTGCGATCGGGCGGCGCTAGTTTTGACATCATTAATTGCCACATTGATGTCCAGACAAATTTGCCTAGCTTGACTGTTACCGATGAAGGAAGCGATTTGTTTTTCACAATGCGATTAAAAGAGGTTTGCTAACATAATCTGCTTATTTTAACTCACATTGCGAGGTTTATTCCCTTCCAGACTCTTCCTGGGGACGCAGAGCCAGAGGCTCTACCTCGATCTTGGTTTTGAGTTATAATAATCTACTAAGTCCTTGGCGCTTAACTCAAATTTATGGATTTCACAGGCACTTTAAATCAGATCGTCGCCCTCAGCGTTCAAGATCGGATTCGTCTTGTACAAGCAATCTTAGATAGTATAGCGGCAGAACAGGTTCACCCAGACCTGACAGATTTTCAAAAGCAGGAAATCGATCGCCGAATTGATGATTCTGAAGCAAATCCTGATAATGTGCTGACTTGGGAAGAAGTTAAAGCTTCAGTCAAAGCACGAAAATAAACTATGAATTATGCGTTAGTATTCCGTCCCGAAGTTCGTGAAGAAGTGGATGAAGCATACACTTGGTATGAAAGTCAGCAACTAGGACTTGGTGACGAGTTTTTAGACTGTATTGACGAAATGCTCGATCGAATTTGCCAGATGCCGGAGTCCTATCCTTTTGTCTATCGCGATGTTCGGCGATCGGTGGTGCGTCGTTTTCCCTATGCTGTGTATTATCGCATTGTATCAAGCCGAGTGATAGTGACCGCCATTTTTCACGGTAGCAGAGACTCAACAGCATGGCAAACGCGAACCTAACAAGTTCCTTCGTTACCATGCTCTGCCTTCCTCTTTTCCCTCGCCTGGGAACGACTTTTCTAGTATCTGCCAGAGGCTATTTCAGCATAAGCTCGATCGATCAATTGGCGAGCAACCGTCTGAATTCCCGTATGTTCGTAATAATTGGTAGTCATGTCCAAAAACGCCGCCACATAATCCAATTTGTCATCGGTAACATCAACGTATTGCTTGAGATTGCCTAAAACTATGGCGGGAGTTAAGCCGCGAGACTGTACTAAATTGTTCATCCAACCTTGCGCTGATGCGAAAGTAGTTGTCACAAATCCGAACTTTTGTGAATTATTGGCGCCCGGAATTAGGTTGCTGATATTTTGGAATGTTGAGTTTTGCTGCAAGGTTGAAGGATTCAATCCGCCTATAGTATTTTGTGCTACTCGAAGGAAGTCCGGGCCAAGGGGAATTAAACCGTCAGCACAAACTAAAGCAGCCATCCGCATCAGAGATTCGCCTTTGTAATGAGATAAATAATTACCAAAGCTTCCCACATTGTCAAGGGAAATATTGTTAAGTTTGCAGAAGGCAATTAGCTCGATCGCCACTTTGACGCACAAGTCGATCGTTTGAGTTGTGTCAGCTTTGGGAGTAAGGCGGTTGAGAAAGGAAAGAAAGCCGATGTTTTCGCCGATTTTATTCGCCATAGCCGTTGCACCTAACGCACTGTCGGCGCTGTCTGCTAACTGGTAAAGCCTGACTACGCCTTGATAGGGTTCGTTGGGGTTAGCGTAAAGCTCGATCGTGCGATCGCGAATTTTCTCAACTAATTTACGCTTTGTTTCCCCTGTCACCGCTTGAATAGTATTATCAAAACCCGTTAGATTATTCCACTCCCCCGGAACCACAAAATCGAGAGATTTTAACATCATCACAGTCACGCCACCAGACGGCAAATTGTCAACCAGTTCCGCAATAGATTTGCTCATCACAAACTCCTGAATAACCCGATTTAAAGTCTTCTTCTAAATACTCCAACTTCGGCAAATCCGATTCCAGATTCCAGATAAATTCCCCCGAACTAAGTAGGTAAGCACAAATAAATATTACACGACCAGATCCAGTTTTGCAATCCTCTGAGCTTTTCTCTCTTCTCTAACTCTGCGTTCTTTGCGCCCTCTGCGGTTCATTAAAAAAAGTCTTTTCCACAAAACATTTGCATTTCACTCCCCAGCACAAAGTTAAGTTTCATTATATTGACAACTCAAAATCCTCGCACTGTGTTACAATAATTGGCGCCAAATAGAAAAACATAAAACATGACGGTTGCAGTTAACAAAACTCCGGGATTAGCCTCGCGTTTAGTAAATGGCGTACTCTCCATCAAGCCTTTGGCTAATCTAGCCAAGCACCAAGCGCGGGAAATGATGATAAAAAGAGGAGAAAAAATCGGAGTGCATTGGCGACAAGAATCGCAAGCACTTTTGGCTCGGAATTGGGAGGCAGAATTGCTCAGCGTCCAAAATCCCGATCTTGTTTACCCGAAATATTATCTAACTTCATTCCACGCTTATGAAAAAGGTAATATGAGTTGGGAAGCTGCTACAGAAGTTGAAGTGGCTGCCCGTACAGTTCACGCCACAATTTGGCCGGAAGCGGGTGCAGAAGGCGATGCTAAACTCCGCGCCAGCTATCACGAAGTCATCAAATCTCAAATTGCTTCTTCACCGCAAGATATTGTTGATTTGGGATGCAGCGTGGGAATGAGTACCTTTGCCCTTGGGGATGTTTACCCGGAAGCGAAGATGACAGGGGTAGAGTTGTCGCCTTATTTTTTAGCAGTTGCTAAATACCGTTCTCAACAGCGAGAAGCTGAATTGTTAAATCAAAAATCTCCGACTTGGGTTCACGCTGCTGCTGAATCTACTGGTTTGCCTGCGAATGCTTTCGATTTAGTTTCTATTTGTTTAGTTTGTCACGAATTGCCGCAAAAAGCTACTAGAGAAGTGTTCAGGGAAGCGAGGCGTTTGCTGCGTGTTGGCGGACATTTGACAATTATGGATATGAATCCTCAGTCGGAAGTTTATGCCAAAATGCCTCCTTATATTTTGACTTTGCTCAAGAGTACGGAGCCTTATTTGGATCAGTATTTTGGGTTGGATATTGAGCAAGCTTTGGTAGATTCCGGTTTTGCACAGCCGACAATCACTTGCAATACAGTCCGACACCGAACAATTGTTGCTGAGGCAATAATTAGTTAAGGTTGGTGTTGGGAAACTGTTAGGGGTTAATGATATCAAATGTGGTTGGTTCTAAATGATATCAAATCGGGTTAGCTTGGAATTATACCCAGGGTGCGATCGTCTCTGTTTGCGAACCTTTATCGCGAACTAGGACGATCGCGCGACACTCGGGAAGTTATTATTTCGATGCCAGTTAAATCAAGTTGTAGAGTGCTTCAGACATTGATTATTTCGATTTGAAGAGGTTTTCCGAGCTGACGCACCGCTGGATACTATGCCACCGTAGATACTTTTTCGTACTCTTCACTGTGTTTTTGCACTGCATCCCAAATATCAACTTTTTGCTGAAGATTCAGCCACAGTTGAGGGCCATTCCCCAACGCTTTCCCAATCCGAATTGCCATATCTACTGTAATTGGTCTTTGACCTAAAACAATTTCGTTGACACTACGGCGGGATACACCAAGTATCTCAGCAAACCTGGTTTGAGTCATTTCAATATCTTCAAGCACATCTGAAATGACCTCGCCCGGATGCACTGGTCTTACTTTCCTCCCTTGAATAATGTCTTTTATGTCTTTCATACAACTTTCCTTTCGGTTGAAGTTAAATTTTAGGTGGGTTTACTGAGCTTGTCAGATGAGATACAATAGAGTCGAAGCCTAAAAGGTTATAGGTTATGACTCCGGTATCCGACAAACAAGCGACTATTATCCGTACAGAGCGAGGACTGACGATTTCAGGCACTCGATTGACTCTATACGATGTCATAGATTTTCTGAAAGCTGAGTATTCACCAAAATTGATTCGTAATAAATTTAACCTGACAGACGATCAAATTAACGCTGCTCTGTCTTATATTGAAGCAAATCGCACTCAAATCGAAACTGAATATCAACAGGTATTACAAACAAGATCAGAAATTCGCTCCTATTGGGAAAATCGCAACCGCGAAAGGTTCGATCGCATTGCAATGATGCCTCACAAGCCCGGACAAGAAGCTCTTTGGGCAAAACTTGAGCAGCAAAAAGCGAGACGTGCGGCACAGCAATGATGACTTTTCTAGTTGACTTTAACCTTGACGGCTATGCTCTTCTTTTGCTCGGAATCTTGACAAAACTCGGTTGGCTTGAACTCGTATCGATCCGATTTGTTACTTTTAGGGAAGCTGGATTATCGATGGACGCTAACGATCGTTTGGTTTGGTGTTATGCTCAAGAAAATCAAATGATGATACTCACAGCAAACCGAAACATGAAGGGTGATGATTCACTTGAACAGGTGATGCGTGAGGAAAATACAGCAGATTCGTTTCCTGTAGTGACAATTGCAGATATCGATCGCCTTGACGAATTTGACTACCGAGAGCGATGTGTTGAGCGTCTGGTTGAGATTGTTCTAGACGTTGACAATTATATGGGAGTTGGTCGGTTATTCATTCCGTAATATCGACATCAATTTACCTAATTCGATCGCACTAGGGGTACAATTAACACAGTTAGACAGCAGTCTGAGCTACAACATTGTGATCCAACCCTAAATGAAGGACATCATCATGAACCCCACAGCCCCCTCTCAAAACATCCTCGATTGTTTGCAGGTTATTTTGGATGCCACGGCATCGAAAAATTACGAGCTTTTTACTACAGTGGGCGATGCAGGCTACAAAGCGAGCATTACACAACAAATGTTTGACGATGTTAGCGAGCAGCTCGCTTCACGCCTGCAAAAGGGATATTCAATTACTTATTTTGGTGATATAAAACAAGGTAATTATCCGATTTATTTGTGGAAGCTGAGTTTTGAAGATGGTGGAGATGAATTTGTGGCACACATGACTATGAATGGAGACAAAGTTGCTGGGATTTTCATCGAATGACATATCTTGCTGGACACCGCGTGTGACTAAATCTAGCGCCGATCGCCCACAACCGTTAATCGAAACCGATCGGGCGGCACAAAGGTGATTCCCCGGCGCGCCGGACGAATTGGCCGATCGAGATTCGATACAAACTCACGGGAAGACAGGACCGTCGCTAAAACCAGCTTCATTTCAAACATCGATAACGCCATCCCGATGCAGCTTCGACTCCCGCCTCCAAAGGGTAAAAATTCAGAGGCGGAAAACTTGCGTTCTAAAAAGCGATCGGGGTTGAACCCGGCGGGATTTTCGTAGGTTTCAGGCCGACGGTGGGCCAAATAGACACAGGGGATTAAAATTGTTCCCGGTTGATATGTATACCCTTCTAGTTCGATCGTCCGTTTCACCTTGCGCGGCTGCGAAATTAAGGCAATTGGATAAACCCGCAGCGCTTCCTTGCAGACTGCTGTTAAGTAGGGCGACTGCGAAAGCGCGATCGGATCGGGATTCTCGCCTAATTCATCCAATTCCTTCCGCAACGTCGCAAGGCATTCGGGAAACTGATGCAGCCAGTAAAACGCCCAAGTCAACGCCGATCCAGTCGTTTCATGTCCCAATAACAACAGCGTCATCAACTGATCGCGCAATTCTCGATCGCGGATGGATTCGCCCGTGTCGTCGCGGGCCATCATCAACACCGACAGAATATCCGTGCGAGACGAATCGAGAGAATGCGATCGCCTTTCGGCAATTTCCTCATAAATCAGCGAGTCAATCTGCGCCATTTGCTCCAAAAACTGCCCCCACGGACTCCAAGAGCCCAAATTTTGCTGCAACGGTTCAAAGAAAAATTGGATTGAGTACAGCTCAGAGGTAATTGCTTCTAAAAGTTGGCTGAGCAAGTGTTTAAGCTGTTCGTAGCGCTCTCCAGGCACCAATCCGAAGACAACTTGCAGGATTACTTGCAGTGAAATTTCTGACATTTCTTGGCGCACTGCGATCGCATCTTGGGCTTTCCAATTCTGTGTTTGCTTTCGCGTCAAATCCACGATCAAGTGCCCTTGACTGTGCAACTGTTCTCGATGCAGTGCCGGCATTAATAGCTGTCGCTGTCGCAGATGTCGCGCCCCTTGGTTCATAATTAGCGATTCTGTTCCCACCAGCGGGCGAAATACGTTGGTGACTTTGCCAAATTCAAAGGCATCAGCCAAGGTGGTAAACACTGCCTGAACGGCTTCTGGATTGCCCAGGAACACGACGGGGGGCGAAGCTGGCCCCAGTACGCGGGCGGTAAATGTATCGCCGTATTTGGCTTGGTTGCGGTCGAAAAATGCGATCGGATCGGCTACCAGCGACAGGGTTTGGAACAGGGCGGGAGAACGAGATCCGGTGGGCAATGTCATTGCAAAAATTGGCGGTACACAATATTTCTAGTTTATATCGATCGACCTTGCACCCTGAAATTTATTTGTGGTCGATCGACTTGGGGCTAGAAACCTGGTTTTTAAGCCAAGGTAAATTACGGGATCGATCGGCTTAGGATTGATACTCCCCAGGGCTTCAGCCCTGGGGATTCTTGAATGAATCCGAGAACTCTCAAAGGCGTTATCACAGCACCTCTATACGCTCAAAACAACTACCAGTACAAAGGGTATTGCAATTGCGCTTACTTTTAAATTGTTTGCTTTCATCCCACATTCCGCACTTCAATTTGTCGTGTAGCAAGTAATACCATAATTCTGAGTTATTTGAAATTTGTTTGCGTAAATATATTTAGGTTTTTTGTATTTTAGTGTTTGCAAAGCTACTAAGTATATGTAATAATTACATATTACATCTTGAAGTGCAGAAGGTGGGTTTCATAATCCATCACTTTTGCCAGATAGGTACGCTTCACATTCTGCCGTTACTGGTCAGTTATAGCCTTTCTTACAAAGGTGAGGTACGAATTTCGACCTGAAAAGCTTGGTAATATAGGGTTTTGGTATACCTCATCTATCTGAGAACCGCTATATACAGGCTTATTACTCCTCAAGGATTGTGGGGGCTGCGCGCTCGCCGGGATTGTCTGATTTGTAGCATATTTACGGGAAAACGGTACGTGGATAGTGCTTTGCCGTAGCTTGCATGATAGTTGCCCCTCTAAGTTGACATTCCCAACTTAGGACAGTTTGGGATTTATAACGGTAGAATAGGGCTTTCAATGCTTTGCAACGACCAAATAAAGCTGACGCGCATCTAAATTTAATATTTTGCAGCCTGGAGTCCTTGGAGTAAGGGTTTGGGCAAAAAATTTAAGTGCGTAACAGCTTAACGTTGTAAAGCATCTATAAAGACTTCTTAAAGATTAGATGAAGAGTGGGATAAAATGTTACAACTCAGAAAAAGTAATACATAATCAAAATATAGAAACAAATATAACTAAGTAAATTGCCATGAGCACTAAATTATTCCCCGCCCTAGCCACAGTCGCCGCCACTGTAAGCATGATCGTCTGCCAGTCACCCGCCAAAGCCTTTAATTTCACAACTAACTTGACAACTTCCGGCGTTCCTGATGCTAAAGGCGATATTTTGCTAAAGTCAGTTACATACGGCGGTAAAACAACTAGCGATTTTGCTTTTGTCACTGCTGTAAACATTATCAGCAACACGCCGATTAAAAATCGTTTAGATCCTCTAAAATACACCAGCAACCCTGAAGACAAGACAAAAAGTAATGATAACAGTGGCGCAGCTAGTACGGATAAGGGAGATCGCGCCAGTTCCCCAATAGTAAATGGAAAAGCCGTAGAAGTATCGGGTATTAATAACCCAACTGGTGCTAACATGGCTGCTTACTTGGGCAACAATAACCTGAACAATATCATTGATACTGAAGATGAGGGTGATTTTAAACTTAACCTATCGTTTGGCAAAGCAGTAAGTAACTTACTTTTTTGGGAACGGGGTATGAATAGTACGATTAGAGTGCAAGCTTTGGATGCGATGGGAAACCTGATTGGAAACCTTCTAAATCTTAACTCTAGTAGTTGGGGAAAGGCTGGATACGGCATTAACACTCAAGAAATTGACAGTGCTCAAGCTGTGGGCGCATGGGGCGTTAGCTTAGCAGATTTGGGTGTAAATAGTCCCATTAGCGCTATCCAAGTAAGTAGTTTTGGTTCAAAGGGGGATAATGGCCCTGACTTTAAAGTAATAGGTGCAGAACCAGTTCCCGAACCTTTGACCATGACAGGTTTACTCTTGGGTGCTAGTGGTATGATCGCTGCACGTCGTCGCCGCATGACCAAAAATGCTTGAGATAATTTCTTGATTTTTAATTTGAGAAGTTTTAATTATCTCGCTCGCGATCGCGTTGAGATTTAGTTGCTACGGGTACAGGATGGGCTAGTAAGAATTGCTCATTCTGTGCTTTTTTTATTTGAGGACTTAGGGGCTTGCAATTAAATCTAACCCCAGTTATCTTAGAAGAGTAAGAAATAAAAAATCTGACATGAGCGGTTGTGACATCTGTAATTGGGATGCGAGAAATAATCTTGAATGAAACCGTTAAATCGACGTTCAAGGATGCTGCAAAGAAACTGACAGGCGCCGTCGAGACTTTATGGCAAAAGTGGCTGAAGACTACTTCAATACTTGGGTTCGCACAGTATAAACATTTATGGGATGGAACCGCTTCAGCGTTCAACTGGGTTTACATGAACGATGAACCGGGTTGATTTGTGTTGATAATTACCAGGCGCGATGGCGACATAAAAGTGAAATTTTGCTACCCAATAAAGATGCCAATATTCGTTCTTTAGTAGATACCGAGTGCTAGGTAGATCCCAAGTTTCAATCGACATTTTTGGATGCTCGGATTAGTACCAAGGCGGTAGTATCAGCATTAGTTAGGGCTTGCTGAATAGAACTAGAAGCTATGACTGCCAACGGTTTCAAGATTTTTAAACACAAAAAAGTGCTTTTGTTATGACGTTTTTTGGCTCAAAATCCTTGAATTTCGGTGGAAAATTGTGGAGTAAATTTGGGAATCCATCTCCGAATCTCCCATTTTTCAAGCTGTTTGGCATCTAGATTCGATTTGTGCGCTTTTTCAGCAAGCCCTAGTTAGTCAAAAGAACTACGATAACTCACAATTGCCTTCTAGTCAGACAATTGGCACGATTTTAAATCGAATGGGGTATCGCCTAAAAAAACACAAAAAACCAAGCCGTTGAAAAACTTCCCGAAACTGATGCCATTTTTGAGAATGTATTGAAGGAGAATCAAGCCTCTGATCAAGATATTAAGTCTCTACGAATATCAATCGATACCAAAGCAAAAGTTAAAATTGGCAACCTCTCACGGGGCGGTAAATCCCGAACCTTTGAACCTAAGTCAGCAGATGACCATAATCCGGAGTGGCAAGCCATATTAGTCCCCCTTTGGAATTCTGAACAATAAAGAGTGACCAATTATCTATTTATATGGAACATTCCGCTTAAACCACTGATTTTATAGTCGATTGTCTAACGGATTTGTGGCACAATAACTAATCTGATTACACCGAACTGGAAGAATTGGTGATTAACCTTGATGGTGGCCAGGCAATTAGAAGCGATCGCACACAATTAAGGATCGAAAACTTAATAAATTAAGCACCTCCTACAGTCTTCTCTCCTGTAAGTTGCGATATCAAAGGAGGCAGAGCCTCCGGATCTGCATTACCAGGCAGAGCGAAAGTAACAAGCAATCGCTTAAGTTATTAAATTTTCATTTCTAATCAAACGTATCGTCGAGTGCATCTCAGACAATTGGTTTAAAAATCAGACTAATTTACTATCCACCCTATCGATCGACCGCAGGCGCTCTGAAATGTATTTGCGGTGGATTGCTTAGACAAGTAGCAAAAATAGTCATGCTACCCCGATCAATCGCAGATTGTACGGCTAGCTTCCCAGCCTAACATGACTGTTTTACGCTCTAATCCCCAGCCATAGCCACCGAGTTCTCCAGATTCTCGAATGACTCGGTGACACGGAATTAGATAGCCGATCGGATTTTTACCGATCGCATTTCCTACAGCTCTAGCAGCAGTTGGGCGAGCTACCATTTGAGCTATACTCTGATAAGTGGCGATCGCACCAAATGGCAATTGCAAAAGTGCTCGCCAAACTTGAATCTGAAAGTTAGTGCCTTTTACCAAGAGCGTTAGTGGTTTTTGCTCGCTGAGAGTTTCTGAATTGAAAATCAGGTCACGTAATGATTGAGTGCCTTGCTCATCACGAATGATTTCAGCGTTTTTCCATGCCAATTGCAGTCTTTGTGTGGCGGTTTGTTCGTCTGTTGTATCGAAAAAATAAAGATTACAAATACCACGGGTAGTTGTAGCAATTAGAGATGTGCCAAACGGGGTATCATGAATGCCATAACGAATTTGTAAACCTGCTCCGCCTGCTTTGAACTCCCCTGGTGACATTGCTTCTAAGTTCACAAATAAATCGTGTAATCGTCCTGGACTCGATAGTCTCACGTCCAATGTTAGGTCGAGAAGGCTTTTAGTCTGAGTAATTTTTGACTTGGCATATTCAACTGTCAGATATTGCAAAAACCGCTTGGGGCTAATGCCGGCCCATTGAGTAAATAGCCGTTGAAAATGATATTCACTAAGTCCTATGTGTTGGGCCACAGTTGCCAGATTGGGCTGGTTTAGGTGGTGTTGTCGCATAAAGGCGATCGCCCGAGCAATCCGGTGATAATCTTCGCTAGCATAGACACTCGCATTCTGCATCGAAATCATCTAGTCTAAATCAATAGAATGTTGATATTTCCTTACTTTAACCCTAGAGTAGGCTCAAAGCCACCCGTTTCTTGCGGTGCATACAGCCAGTCGATTTTAGATTTTAGATTTTAGATTTTAGATTGAAGAGATTAGACTTGCATTACCAAAGTCGGAAAATATCCTGAATTATCTGCGTCGCTCCGTGTTTATCTGTCTTACATCTGCGGTTTCTGTTGAGTCGATTTGAGATTTGAGATTTGAGATTTTCGATTGAAGAAATGGAAGAGATTGAAGAAAGCTACCTCATTGCTAAACCCGGGGGCTGGCGATGAGGATTCAAAGCTTTTTTCTCTCTCCACGGATTGCATCGAGGGGCTTGTAACCAAATTTCTTGATTGTCAGTCAATTAACCGAACTTTCGCTCTCACCCTCCGCGCAACTGCGTTACCAAGTGAACTAATTCCGGTAAAATTAGCTTTTCCACAGCTAGTTTCACGCCATTGCTAGAGCCCGGAAGAGAAAAGACTAACTTGCCTTTATACACGCCTGCAACGGCGCGAGAGGCGATCGCCCTTGAACCAATTTCTTGATAGCTCAAAAACCGAAATATCTCACCAAATCCTGGTAAAATCCTGTCTAGCAAACTCTCCATCACATCATAGGTCGTATCTCGGGGAGCGATGCCCGTGCCGCCGTTAAAAATGATTGCATCCACATCTTCACGCTGGGAAAAAGCCTGCATTTGCAATACAATTTTGGCCGCATCATCTTTAACAACAGTGTAAGCTACCACAGAGTGACCCGCATCTTTTAGCAGCTTCTTAGTTAACAAGCCGCTATTGTCGGTTTCAGCCGAGCGCGTGTCGCTAACAGTAATGATAGCGCAATTTACGGTTATTTTAGATAAATCGGGGTGAGGAATTTGCGTCATATAACAGATGTTGAAGGAAAAAGGAAGAAGCAAGAAGGAAGAGGGAATCAGGAAAAGGGAAGAGGGAATAAGTCATTAGTTAGTTGTGATTTTTTCGTTGTTAGTTATTCATTATCAAATAACCAATAACCAATAACCCATGCCCATACCCCATGCCCCATGCCCTATTCCCCATCAATTATGCCTTGTTAAATCCTAAGCCGTTTGCTTCCGAGTATCGTTCCATAAAACGCATAAATCGCTCCCATTCTTCGGGACTTCTCATTAAATAAAGAGCTTCCAAACCTGCAGGCTGACCGTTGATGAACTTAGCCTTAACCTCGCGAGTGAGGAGCTCGCCTTCTTCGTCAATCATGTACATTCCAGTAATGTCTTCGGTACTGGTGCTGCTGAGAGCTTTGGGATTTTCAAAGATAAACGTGGCAGTGCCTTGAGCTCCCGTTTTAGAACGGGTTAGGCGCACTTCGGGCACAGCATCTTCGTCTATACCCCGAGAGAATTGAATTTTAGCCATAATCTGACAGTCGAACCTTAAGGATTGCTTAATTTCTTAATGTTTAATCATAAAACGATTCGGGTACTCGCAAATCAAGACTTGGGAGAGTGGCAGTAGGTGAGAGTGGGTGAGAGTGGGGCAGAGTGGGGAAATCGGAGACAAGGGAGAGGGGAGATGGGTTGGTTCTTCTGAGATATTCCACCCTTCTCAATAATCCGTTCAGGGCGGGCAGGATGCCCAACCCCTACTCCCCACAAGAAAATCTACTCTTTGTGGAACAGGCCCGAAAGCCTGTTAATCGAGAATGGTGCTCTGGGCGTGAGTTCTCTGTACCCCAAGTTATCCTCTCCCTTGTCTCCCAATTCCCTTAGACGATGTAGGGAGAGTTAATGGGCTCGGCTCGGTTTGTGGCTACCAGAGTTTGGTAGATGAGGGCGGATATCTCGCCACGGGTGATGTCGTGGGCGGGGGCAAGCTTTTCGCGCGCGGGATAGTTGACCACGATTTTGTGCTCTGTGGCGGTTGCTATCTCGTCGGTGGCAAAACTGGGAATCTGAGCTTGATCGACATAAACGCTCAAAGAATTGGGGTTGCCGCCGCCCAACTGCAAGCCGTTTACCAAAGATACGATCGCCTGAACTTTAGTCAAATTCTGCTCCGGGCGAAACGTGCTGTCGGGGTATCCAGCCAAAAAGCCAGCTCGATTAGCTTGGACGATCGCTCCCTTGGCCCAAAAATCCGCCGCCACATCCTTAAAAACCGTCGCCTCACGGCGCGGCACCAATTCAAACGCCTTCGCCAACATAGCCGCATACTGAGCTCTAGTTACAATCTCGTAAGGTTGAAAAGTGCCGTTGGGAAACCCGCTAACAATATTCATCTTTGCTAAGCGATCGATAAAATCCTTAGCCCAATGCGTGCTGATGTCGCTAAACTTTAGCTCGCCCGGAGTCGGAGTTGGCGTCACATTGCCCAAATCAAATAAACCTTTCACCCGCGAAGAATTGAGCTGATTTCCCACCGCAGAAATCTTAACCCCAGTCGCGTTTTGCAAGTCTAATTCACCGTTATTCAGAAAAATATTGCCGCCCAAATCTTGAGCATTACCAATATCTGGCAGCGACTTCCCCACCGCTGTCAAACCGTCTTCCGTATTTTTTTCGATGCGATTATTGCGTAAAATGGGCTGAGATTCCCCCGCTAAAACGATACCGGAGCGATTTTCCAAAATTTGGTTATCAGCAATCAAAGGAGCCGACTGAGCTTGCAGAGAAATGCCGAAACCCGTCTTTTGAAAAATATTGCGCCGTATTACTCCCTTAGCAGTTCCCGCCATAATCACCCCAGCCGCAGAGTTTGCCACAAATATGTTGTCGAGAATCGCAGGATTAGCGCTGCCCGTGGCAAAAACGCCTTCGCGCTGGCATTGAGTGAAAGTGCAGTTAGCCACAGTCGGAGAAGTTGACTCAATCCAGACTCCCGTGCCACGACTATCGAGATTAGTAACAGTTACTCCGCGCAATTGGGAATTAGTTGCTAGTAGTATGGTGATATTTTGGCCTGCAGCGGTGGGACTGACAAATTTGCCGCTGCCTTGAATCAGAATGCCTCTACCTTTGTTAGTTTCATTGCCAATAACTTTTACTCCAGAGGGAATTTCCAAGGGGAATTTTTCGGCACTAGCAGCGCTGTAAGTTCCCGCTGCTAGCTGAATCGTAGTTCCCGATGCAGTGCGGGCGATGAGCGCGCGGGCTATAGTTTTGAATGGGGCTGATTGGCTGCCGACTGCGGAATCGCGGCCTGTTGCTGGGTTGACGTAAAGTGTTGTCATGTTTTTGTTGAAGAGATAATTTGCGATCGAGTTTTTGTGCAATTTTCATTGTCTGTGAACTTGACACCGAATCTATATTCACCTTGGATTGCCGAGGTTATTTAATTGCAGGATATCTGCAACATTACCCCTCAGAAGTGCCAACCGCAGGGGGATTACCCCTACAAATCACTAAACTACTAATTTTAGGGTCGCAAACCGGGTTTTTTGCCTCCGGTTCAACCGGAAAACCAAGAGTTTTAGTCAAGAAAGCCGATTTTGTTCTCGTTCTCAGTCAGGGGATGGTAAGGCATTTATTTCTGGGTGTGAGCCTTCTTAACTTCCCGCCTATTTCACAATACAATACGCATCCAAAACCACTACAATTTGATTCTGAAAAACAGCACAGCTTGTCATTGCTGAAGCTAAGGCGGGAATTTTCCCTTGTTCGAGAGAAAGCCTCGCCTCCGGTGTAGAGTCAAATTGATTTAGCCAGCCATCATCCTTTACATACTCAAGATTAAAAGAATTGCGATCGAGCATCCAAAAATCAATTCCATAGCTATTCATGAAACTTTGCAATACAGCTCGATCGGGAGTGTATTGAGCGCGAATTAAATCGTTAACTCGCTGCCGATATCTGCTGTAGTAGCCTTTATGAAAAGGCACTGCATATTCCTTTGCCACCAAAACCGAACGCTGACTAAATGTTGGCAAATGATCCGTATCGGTCGCGAGCGAAGCTATCAGGATATCTTTAGGTTGTTGCTCAAAAAATTTGTACAAATCCGGCATTTTACCTTCTACATAGCCGACTGTGGGAAATTTTTTGGCAAAGCAGGGATAAAGCACCACTGCGACAGCTATGAGCGCTGTCGTAATTAGTGCAACTAGGCTTTTAAAATGAAATGTTGTTGCGGTTCTTGATGCCCAATAACCGACTCCATCGATAATTAAAGTTAGTGCGATAGCAGTTATTAAAACAACAATAAATCGCAAGCTATAGGCCGTATAGCGACCTGGGTTATACAACTTAAAAATGGTAGCGTGAGCCGCAAAAAACATCGCTGATGATGCTAAAAATAGCTGAAGCAAAAGCCAGATTTTGCTTTGAATCTGATTTGCTAAGGGAAAAGCCGATCGCAAAAACAGCAGCAGCGGAAATAAGAGCCCGACACAGTGAGTTACAGGCGTAAACAGTGACTTGGGAAACATCCCGCTGCCCCGCCCTGTCAACCAATAATCTTTAGGATTTGGACGAAAAAAAGCATTTCTGCCGTCTGGTGCAAATTCGGCCATTTGCTTCGCTTCTGCTGCGGTATAAGTTGGGCCAAACTCAGAGTTATCTAAGGCATAGGGCAGCATTACTAAAAAAATAACTCCCAAACCTGTACTGCAAAATAGGTAATTAGTTCGATCGCCCGACAAGCGCAAACCGCCCTTTTCCCAGCATAGCAGCCGCAAAACTAAAATTCCGGCAGCAACCAAGGCGTAAGGAGGATAGAATAGTCCGATAAGTGCGATCGCTCCCAAACAAGGCAGCAAGGAACTGCGCGACAAATAATATAAAAAAGCCAGAAATATCGGATATATAAAAGCTCTTGGCGTTGTGGAAGCCAAATCATCGGTCATCCACATATGCTGATTTAGCAGCAAAGATGCAATAAATCCAGTCATCGGCACTGGCAACATTTCTAGACACAGGCCAAAACAGTAATAAGTCGAGATTAAGCCGAGAAATAGCGGCAATATTTTGTGAAGTAATAGCGGGTGAATGCCAACTGTTGCTGCTACTTTGTAGAGCGTGCTGTATCCTGCGGGGGCGACAGATTGAAAGTAATTAGCAATGAAATCGTTGGGGAATAATTCAGGATCGACAAATCGCATCATCCAGAAAACGTGCTGCCTCGCATCGTCTTGCACTATATACTCGGCGCTAAAGACTTGCTTGAGTCCTAAAACACCATAAACTGCGGCAAAAGTCAAGCTCAGAGTCAACCAAAATATTGTGCGCGATCGGGATTTGCGATCGACTGTAGCAGTTAGAAATTTGTGCAACCGAGCTATTAATACCATTTTATATTTTAGATTTTAGAATAGGGAATGACTGATTTTCCAAAGTACGATTATACAGCATATTCGGTGGTTCATGAAGTACAGTAGCAGCTATATTATGTGGTGTTAATCGGTAGGTGCGTCGCTCCTTCATATTTGATAAAGATTGCAGATTGACGGTTTGCGACGCACCTTACTCGCGTCTCTCTTCTTGTGTGTACCACATATACATGGAATATGCTGTATCATGCCCGGTCAATTACCCCTAATAAAAAGTGTTTGCCGTAAGGAATAAAGTCCTCACGACAAACCGCTTTATTTTCAACTTCGCCCTATTTTAGATTATTTTCCAGCCCGCACGCCCGCAATTTTAAGGCGAATCCGATACAGACTTGTACTTCCCGTAATATAAAGCGTTTTGCGATCGCTTTCTCCCCAAGCCAAATTAGTCGCCGTCTCAGGCACAGAAATCTTCCCCAAAAGCTTGCCATCCGGCGAAAAAATCCACACTCCCCCCGGCCCGGTGCTGTAAACATTCCCCTCTAAATCAACTTTTAAACCGTCGGGAACTCCGCTTTGACTGGCGTCTTTTAAATCCGCAAAAAGCCGCTCATTTGTAACAGTTCCGTCTGGTTTTACATCGAAAACGGCAATGTATCCCGCTTCCGAATTGTTGACATAAAGTTTTTGCTCGTCTGGTGAAAAAGCGATGCCGTTCGGCAGCACCAAATCCTTAACCAGCAGAGTTAATTTTCCATCGGGTGCCAGTCGGTAAACACCGTAAAAGCCCAATTCTTCCTGGTCTTTACTAACACCGTAGGACGGATCGGTAAAATAAATACTGCCGTCGGATTTAACAACCAAATCGTTCGGACTGTTGAGCCGCTTACCCTCGTATCTATCCACCAATGTGATAACTTTGCCGTCCTTTTCTGTGCGGGATACGCGCCGATTTTCGTGTTCGCCAGTAAGTAAGCGGTTTTCTTTGTCTAAAGTATTCCCGTTGGCTTTTCCCGAAGGGCGGCGAAATACCTCAACTTGCTGATTTGATGCGAATTTATAGATAATATTGGCGGGAATATCGCTGAACAGCAAAAAGCCGTCTGGATGCCAAATCGGGCCTTCTATAAATTGGAAGTCGCCAGCTAGTTTTTCTAGTTTGGCGCTGTCATCGAGAATACTTTGCATGGTATTTTTTTTGTTCGGGTTTGCCGTTTGGGCGGTCAAGGTTGTCAAATCAGATGTTAATTGGTTGGACAAATTGCTGTCAGTGAAAGGTTTTAACAGATGATTCTTGAAAAGCGTGTTGCTGAATGCTAGAGTCAAAACTATAAACAAGAGGCTGAGGGTAGCAATCTTGGCGATCATGTTGGCCTTGTTAATTGCATTGAGTGAGATTGGGAGTGAAATCGATCCTACCGCATCTATATTACATTTATATTAAAAATACAAAAGTGGGCATAGTTCAAACAGATTGCCGCAGGGATAACATAGTATAGTAATGTCATTTAAATTTGCGATCGCCACCTGCTGATATCATTTCCGGTTGCATCAGCCCTGTAATAAAATCGAGTCAACAGTCAACAATCATTCCGGTGCAACCGGAAATGATATGACATTCCTGAAGTTAACACACCGGAGCATGGATTAAAATCACAAATAATATCTAGCTATATGCTTCCTACCTTAGATATCAAACTACTAGGCGGATTCTGCCTTTCCTGTGCAGACAAGCCCGTTGTCAGTGTCACCACAGAGCGCCCGCAAGCTTTGTTGGCTTACCTGGTACTGCATCGGGATATCCCGCAAACCCGTCAGCGGCTTGCCTTTCTATTCTGGGCCGATTCCACCGAGGCCCAAGCTCGCACCAACTTGCGCCGGGAATTGCATCACCTGCGTCAGGGACTCCCCGATGCCGATCGCTACCTGCTGGCGGATGCCAAAACCCTGCAATGGAATCCCCATGCACATTTCGTGCTGGATGTGGCTGAGTTTGAACGGGCATTCGCCGCCGCAGAAGCAGCGGAACGAGCCGCAGATGTTAACGGTGCCAGAACAGCCTGGGAGCAAGCGATCGCGCTTTACGGCGGTGATTTGCTGCCGAGTTGTGAGGATGAGTGGATTTTTCCAGAGCGCGAACACCTGCGACAGAAATTGCTCCACGCACTCGAATCTCTGACTCGCCTGTCGGAAGCTCAGGGTGATTATCGGGCTGCAATCCGCTCTGCACAGCGCTTACTGGAGATCGATCCATTGCACGAAACCAGCTACGCAGCTTTGATGCGATCGCACCATTTGAACGGTGATCGCGCCAATGCACTGCAAGTCTACCACCGCTGCATGACTTTGCTGCGCGAGGAACTAGGAGTTGACCCTAGTGCGATCACTCGCAAGCTCTACGAGCAACTGTTGCTGGAAGACGAAGCGCCCGACATTCAACCCTCCTCTCACTCCGCTGGGCAGCCCCAAACGAATTTGTTTCCCTCACCTTTGGCTTTGTCGCCTTTAGTGGGACGCGATCGCGAATGGGCATCGATTCAGCAGTGGGCAAAGCCGATACTGCTTGGGAACTGCGGCGCGCTCGCTAACGCTGAGGTATCGCCAGTGCTCTTGCTCGCGGGCGAACCCGGAATCGGCAAAACTCGCTTGCTCGAAGAGCTGCGAGCAACGGCACAGGCGGTTCAAGTGCTGTGGGGACGAGGATTTGCCGCCGAGATGGTGCGACCCTACGGCATCTGGATTGATGCTTTGCGATCGATCGTTATTCCCCCCGCCCTAAACATTCCGCCGGAGCTAGGTTTCTTGCTACCAGAGCTCGCTCAACCTGGGAAAGCTCCGCCAGATCGCAGTCATCTGTTTGATGCGGTGGTACAATTGCTGGCTCAATCTGCCAGTGAGGCTGCGTTAATCGTCATTCTGGATGACATTCACTGGATCGATGAAGCTTCATCGGCATTGCTGCACTACGCCATCCGCTTGCTGAGTCATAAGCCGATTTTATTCGCCTGCACCGGGCGTTCCAGGGAACTAGAGGAGAATGCGGGGATCTCGCGGGTGGTGCAGGCACTCAGACGAGAACGACGGCTGCTAACGCTGGAATTGCATCCTTTCGATCGACAACAAACGGCTGAATTGATTCGCAGACAGCAAGCGGTTAATCCGTTAGAGCTATCTCCAGAAGCGGTCGATCGCATATTTATCGATAGTGGGGGGAATCCCCTGTTTGCCCTGGAAGTTGCCCGGGCATTGTCCCAGGATCGGTCTACTCATGCTGATAATTTAGAGGCTTTGATCCGCGATCGCCTCCACCAATTGGATGACATGGCTCGCGAATTTTTGCCTTGGGCTGCTGCATTGGGGCGGAGCTTTAAACCGACAGCGGTGGCTCATGTGGCCGACTATCCGCTGCCGAAATTGCTGATGGCGATCGAACAGCTCGAACAACAAACCATTATCCGTCCCAGCGCTTCAGTCGGTGACGAAATGGGCTATGACTTTGCTCACGATATTGTGCGTCAGGCTGTCTACCGGCAGTTGTCACAACCGCGCCGCCATTTGATACATTTGCAAATTGCTCATAAGTTCCATCAACTCTCCACCCCAGACGGCGCTTGGGCTGGCGATATTGCCCGTCACGCGGCCATCGGGGGCGATCGAGAATTAGCAGCGTCTAGCGCCTTCTGTGCCGCCGAACGCTGCCTGAAATTGTTTGCCTACGCGGAAGCATCAGAATTAGCTCAGCTTGGGATCGAGCAGTGTCAAGGACTTGACGATCGCACTCGGATTGAATTGCATTTAAAATTGCTGCGGGTTAGCGCGATCGCAGGCGTTACGGGCGATCGAGTTTCTCAACTCGACAGCGAGGTGCACCGCTTAATCGATCAAGCAAATGCTCTAGGGTTAGAAGAAGCAGAAGCCACGGGACTTGAGGCCTTGGTGATCCTGCATTTCGATCGCAGCAACTTCGCTAACGTTCATCAACACTCGCTGCGGGCAGCAGAGGTAAGTCGGGCATCCAGTCCAGCTACTGCCGTGCGATTGCTGGTATATAGCGGGTCTTGCTTGGCTGAAATTGGACGGGAAATGACGCGGGCAGAAGCTTTGTTGCTGGAGGCACAGTCCCTGGCGGGGAGAGTTGGCGCTACAAACATCGGAATTCCCCAAGGGTTGGGTGCCGTACACCGCCATCACGGGAACTATGCCCAAGCGCGAACTCTGTTGCAACAGGCGTGGCGATTGGCCGCGGCCCAGCAGGATCGCTGGTGCGAGTGTTATAACCTCAGCTATTTGGCGATGACGGAACTGGAAGCTGGCGATCCGGCGGCGGCCTTGCCTTATTGTCAGGAAATGGCGATCGTCGGAGCCAAAATCAAAGGCGAAGGCAGTGAAGGTGCTATCGCCCAGGCACTTTTAGCTTTAGCGAACTATCAGCTTCAGCAAATTGGAGCCGATGCTGCTTTGGAGCGGGCGATCGCGACTTTGCAACAGGTGGATGCCAAACGGATGCTGTCTTATGTGCTGATTGGGGCGGCTCAAGTGGATTTAGAGTGCGATCGACCTCTTTTAGCAACAGCCCGCGGCGAAGCAGCTTTAGAAGCTGCTCAGACGGTCGATCATCCCAGCGAGATTGCTCTGGCTTGGGCAATTTTGATTCAGGGTGCTTTAGCTTTGGGCGATCGAGAAGGGGCGACTGCGCGGTTTGAATCGCTGCGAGATCGCATCGATCGTCCTGCGCTGAGTTTCCGCGCCCGCACTGCTGTCGATCGGGCGATCGAACAGATTTAGTCATTAGTTATTAGTCATTAGTCATTAGTCATTATAGCAATCCGATCTGAGTCTCACAACACAACGCCCTCTTGTCTTCCTAGACTTCTTGTATAGCAAGACTTTCAGATTTTACAGATCTAGAAAATCACTTAGGATTGCTATAGTCGTAAGTCATTAGTCATTGGTGATTGGTTATTAGAACAAACAAATAACCAACAGTCAACAGTCAACAGCCAACAGTCAACAGTCAACAGTCATTACTAATTAAGAGGAAGTAATTATGTCTCTCATCAAAGTTGAAACAACGACCGATCGACCAATAACCGCAGAAATGTTAGCTGATACGCGAGTTTTGGATTGTCTTGGGGCAAGAAATGCCAAGTGGTGCTACTCTTTACTGTCAGCCGATCGCGATCGCATGATTTGCACCTTTGAGGCACCAGATGCAGAGTCTGTGCGACAAGCTTATCGCCAAGCCGATGTTGGATTTAGCAAGGTTTGGACAGCCCGAGTTATTGAACCTGAAGGTGTGCCACCTGTATGGAACGAACCAATCCTCAAGGTGTGGGAGGGAAGCTATCCGAACGGCTTTACCGATGAAGAGTGGAACGAAGCCAATCGATTAATTTTAGCGTGCTATCAGGAACGGGGTATTGAATGGGTGCGTTCCTCTACGTCGCTGGATAAAACTCGCGTGGTGTGCGAACTGAACGCGCCCGATGCGGAAGTGATTCGAGAAGCCCACGGTAAAGCTGGGATTCCCTTCGATCGCGTTTGGTGTGCCGAAGTTCTCAAACCTTGAATTGGCGCGGACGATCGTGCTTGGATGCTTTGGGAACGCTTCGAGAACGCTTTCGGAACGGTTTCGGAACGATGGCCTCGTTAGATTGATATCAAGTTAATCAAACAACCAGCAAATTAACTCATCCCTTTACACTTTAAGGAGAAACAAAATGGCTGAATTTGACTTTGGTACCTTGATCCGCGATGCTAATCCCGCAGGTAAGCGTGAATTCGTTGGCAATACCGATATTAAAGACACCTACAGTTTTCGTCTGGGTAACGATAGCAATATCAACATCGCCCTGACTAATATGACCGCTAATGCCAATGTTCGATTGTTCCGAGACTTCAACGGCAATGGTGTACGCGATACCAACGATTCACAGATTTCAGCATCAACTCGTTTTGGCAACCAACCTGACTCAATTAACGTGTCATCTGGGCTTACCAACGTTGATGCAGGTAGCTACCTAATTGAAGTCGATCGAGTTGGTACTGTTAATACCCAATACGATTTAAGAGTCTCAACCAATGCCATTAGCAAACCTAGCAATCTCGTCACAGCGGAGACAGAGGTAGGAACGCTGACTTCTTCCCGCACTTTCACCGCAGAGACAATCTCTAATGCTGATACCTCTGATAGCTACCATTTTGCTGTCAACTCAAGCCGCAATTTCCGCTTTAATCTCAGCGGTTTAAGTGGTGATATGGATATACGGCTGATTAACGATCGCAATAACGATTCAGTGGTAGATGCAAGTGAAATCATTGCTAGTTCAAATCTGGGTAGCAATCAATCTGAGTCAATTACTCAGTTCTTGACTCCAGGTAGCACCTACTATCTTCAAGTTTATCAATACAGTAGCGGTGGCAGCTACAACATGAACATGACTCCTGTCTAACAGCTAGAGGGTTTTTTCAAACCAGGAGATCCCCCCTAGCCCCCCTTAAGAAGGGGGGGACAAGAGCATTCAAATTCCCCCTTCTTAAGGGGGATTTAGGGGGATTGGAGTCTGAGAGGTCGAAGTCAAAATCCGTCTTCTTCCTTCTCTGGTTTACATCCGTTAAATCCGTTACAAAATCCGTTGCCGAACTTCCTTCTGCTATATGAACGCAGTTTTACAAATAGGAAATCGCACAATCAATGGGGAGGGAATTATTCCTCGACTTGCCAGCTACCAAATGCTGCCCCAATTATGTCGCGAGAGCATCATTGATGAAGCGATCGCCCCCATTGATTGCACCGCCGAAGAAATCGCGAATGTCCGCCAGCAGTTCTACGAACAAAATCAACTGATCGATGAAACCACACAGCAGCTTTGGCTAAAAAAGCACGGGATGAGTCGGGAATTTTTAGAGACAGTTTTCATTCCCCGGCTGCTCAAAATTGAGAAATTCAAATACCAAACTTGGCATCACAAACTAGAGTCATATTTTCTGCAACGCAAGCGATCGCTAGATCGAGTCATCTATTCTTTGATTCGGGTTAAAGAGGCAGAAATGGCGCGAGAACTGTATTTTCGGATTCAAGAAAAAGAGCAATCCTTTGCCGAACTCGCGCGCGAGTATTCCCAAGGCCCAGAAGCTCAAGTCAATGGGATTCTTGGCCCGGCGGAACTCGGCACAATCCACCCGAATTTGGCGCATCTGTTGACCATCAGCGGGCCCGGTCAGCTTTGGCATCCTATCCGCATAGAAGAATGGCTGGTAATTGTCAGATTAGAAACATTGATTCCGGCGCAGTTCGATGTAGCCATGCGTCAACGTTTGCTCCGCGAACTGTTTGAAAATTGGGTGCAAGAACAGATGCGTATCTCTATTCTCTAACTCTGCGTTCTCTGCGTTCTCTGCGGTTAAATCGTTCAGAAACAACCGTAAACGATATAATCCCTGCCAAAATCCAATCTTCCAAATAGAAACTTTTGAATACCATCACCATTAAATTATGATGACACAAACATTCGATCAAACCAAAGCAGAAGCATTCGCCGGACGGATGCTGGACATTCTCAACAGTGGCGCACTCGCAGTCATGATTTCGATCGGGCATCGCACCGAACTGTTCGACACAATGGCAGAATTGCCGCCCTCTACCAGTCAACAAATTGCCGATGCTGCCGGATTGAACGAACGCTACGTGAGGGAATGGCTCGGTGCAATGGTAACGGGTCGCTTAGTGGATTATAATTCGATCGACAAAACCTACACTTTGCCGACAGAATATGCAGCATTCCTGACACGGGCTGCGGCTTCTAACAACATTGCCCCCTTTGCTCAATTCATTCCGGTGTTGGCATCGGTGGAAGACCGGATTATTGATTGTTTCTACAAAGGCGGCGGTGTACCCTACTCAGAGTTCAAACGTTTTCATGCCGTGATGGCAGAAGATAGCGGTCAAACCACGGTATCTGCTCTATTTGACCACATTCTGCCACTGATTCCCGGACTTACCGAAGCGTTGCAACAGGGTATTGAGGTGCTAGATGTCGGCTGTGGCTGCGGGCGAGCACTCAACAAGCTGGCTGAAGCCTTTCCCAATAGCCGATTCACAGGCTACGATTTTTCGGGAGAAGCCATCGCCAATGCCAACACGGAAGCCCAACTGCGGAAGTTGAATAATATCCAGTTTGAGGTGAAGGATGCCGCCACATTGGATGAGCGCGATCGCTACCATTGGATCGCCACATTTGATGCAATTCACGATCAAGCCAGACCCGATATTGTACTACAAAACATCTACAATGCGCTGCGATCTGATGGTGTTTACTTGATGCAAGATATCCGCGCCACAACGGATGTAGGCGGTAATCTAGAGCACCCCATTGCGCCGTTGCTCTACACCATTTCTTGTATGCACTGTATGACAGTTTCTTTAGCATACGGTGGCATGGGACTGGGAGCGATGTGGGGTCAAGAAAAAGCGCTGCAACTGTTGAGTGAAGCTGGGTTTAGCAGCGTCGAAATCAAGCAACTAGCCCATGATTTCCAGAACGACTATTATATCCTCAAAAAGAGCTAAAATCATGTGCAAACTTTGTGCGATCGGTCAAAAATGGCAGAATAAAAAACCGTCTAATTCAGGCTTGTTGGATACCAGCCAATTTTCGGTATTCATCGATCTGAAGCAATTGCCTTCCACACCGGAATTCAAATCAGCTCAACCACTTAACAGCGATCCGTCATCAGTTAAGCCCCTTGTTTAACACCCAGGGATTATACTCAGGAAGAGGTTAATCTGTCAACTGTTGAAGTGAACACTAATGCTTGAGTCCTTAACCCTGACTTAAGAGGAATAAAGTCTTCACTATGAAACTGTTTGTAGTAAGGACTTTATTCCGTTTAACTTTTAAGCAGGAAATGATATAAAGAGCGAGGCAATACCAAGAACGATCGCCCCTATACCCATCACAAAAGACCAAAAGCGGTGATAACTCTTAACCGTCGTACCGCTATCGCTTTCAAGCTGAATCAAATCCATCCAAGGTGCAACACCCCGGCGGAACCAACCCAAAGTCCTAACATCCATTCCAATCAAACTTTCCACCCGTTTCATGCCAAAGAGAAAATTACCAATTGGCCCAAAACGAGAAGCATATCGCAGATAAATCATTCCCGTTCTGTCTTGCAATTTCAAATCTGAACCGAAGGTATAACCCGCATCGCCGCGACCAATTAATTCGCCTTGTAGTTGCGCCGGTTGACCCCGCAAAGGACTTGCATAAGGATCAGACATTAAGGTTAAAACATCCAAATGTTCGGCTTGTTGGTAATTCGGGAACATCACCAGAGTTTTGAGCAAAATTCCCACGCCCAAACCGATTAAAGGACAAGCAACCATCATCATCGGGTTTACAGCATACAGGGAAATGCCGATCGCAAAACCCACCGCTAAGCCCAGAGTTTCTGCACTGTACAGCAGTAAATCGAACACAAAATTGCCGTACAATCTCCGCTTGCTCAAATCGTTGCCTTCGCCGACAATCCGACCCATGTCAAATTCAATATCCAAGCCTAATTGTTCGGCATAAGTGCTCAAAGCGCGAACTCGTTTACCAGTCAGCGGGTGAGTCGAGTTCAACTCCATCCACCAACCCCACGGATTAAACATATCCCAGAGAAACACTCGCCCTATTTTTTCTGGTTCCGATGAAATCCGGTAAGCAGTGCCAGTAGATGTGGCAGCTTTGGCATCGTAAATGCCTAAAGCGCGAGTTCCTTCTAACAAGCGGCTGGGTTCGGTGGCTCTTTGTCCTTCTTCCAAAATACCGTAAGCAATTTTTACCAAAGCGCGAGACAAAGCATTGGGGTTGCCAGTAGTTTCGGCGGCAAAATGGTCGGCAAAATATTCTCGCGTCCGCGACAAATACAGCAATAAATAAGTGCCAGCAATGTAAAACAAATAAGCAACAGCAGCTACAGTACCCGCCGCATCTTTAGCTTTGCTGCCACCACTTCGACCCATCCTTTGAGCTGTAGTGTAAATTAAATAAGTAATCTGCACTAAAGTCGAAGCTAAAGTCATTACTGCAAAGTCCCAGTGGACGATGTGACCGAGTTCGTGGGCGTAAACAGTGGCAATTTCCTCGTCGTCTAAATAGGTAAAAAGACCTTGACTGACGACTAAGCGAGCACTGTTGGGAAATGAACCGTAAGTAAAAGCAGTAGGGTTTTGGTCGTCGATAATTCCTAAACGCGGCTGAGTCAGTTTTTTCTGCTTGCAAACCTTCTGAATAACTTTCGCTGTTTCGGGACTTAGGCTTTCAATTTCTGCTAGGGAAACCCAGCGGGTATTGTAGAGCCAATTTTGGCTTAAGTCCATCAAGTAAGGCGATAGGAAAAAAGCAGCGATGTTAAAAATCAGAGTTATGGGAAGTGCGATCGTCAATCCGGCGATTGGATCGGGACTGTTGAGAATCAAAACTGAGGCTAAGGATAGCGCTAACACCATACCAAACAGCAGGCTGATGGTGACGCCGGAAGCTAAAACCAGGTTTCCGCCAGTTTTCTGTATCAGTTTAACGCCGGCTTTGGCGGCTCGCCCTGCCTTGCGTAAAGGGGCATGAGATGACATAATAATCTCCAAAGGTTATTGACAAATGGAAATGACCGTGGGATTTTATCTATACTTCACTGTTTTAACCTGTTAATGCGGATTGCTGTAAGGGGTCTCAACAAAAATATAGAATTTCCTCTAGAATTGTTAAGACTGAAAACCGCCCCGAAATTTATTTGTGCGGATTCAATTCAAAACTCAAAATTCAAAACCCAACAATCAAAACTATTTAAAAGTTACTGCCATGTCTATTATTGAAATTGCCCAAAAAACGCGCGTATCTGCTAGAAAATTGGCAGTTTTGTCCGCTGATGCCAAAAATCACGCTATTGAGGCTATAGCTAAAGCTTTAGAAGCTGCTGCGCTGGATATTGTGGCGGCGAATGCGGCTGACTGCAAGGCGGCCCAGGCGGATGGAATTGCGAAACCGCTGTACGATCGCCTCAAGTTGGATGAGAGCAAGTTGAAAAGTGCGATCGCAGGCGTGCGCGACGTTGCGAAACTCCCTGAGCCGATCGGTGTCGTGCAAATCCACCGTGAATTGGATACAGGATTAATTCTGAAGCGCGTCACCTGTCCTTTGGGCGTTTTAGGCATTATTTTTGAAGCGCGCCCAGAGGCGTTAATTCAGATAGTATCCTTGGCAATCAAATCGGGAAACGGCGTCATTCTCAAAGGAGGCAAAGAGGCTGTTCGTTCCTGCGAAATCTTGACAAAAGTAATACATCAAGCATTAGCCGAAACTCCTGTTAATCCCGAAGTCGTGCAGTTGCTGACGACGCGGGAAGAAACAATCGAACTGCTGAAAATGGATGAATATGTAGATTTGATTATTCCCAGAGGTTCTAATTCTTTTGTGCAGTTTGTACAGGAAAATACCAGAATTCCCGTGTTGGGACACGCCGACGGAATTTGTCATTTGTACGCAGACAAAGCGGCAGATATTCAAAAAGCCGTAGAGATTTCTGTAGACGCAAAAACCCAGTATCCAGCCGCCTGCAATGCCATTGAAACTTTGTTAGTTCACAGTGCGATCGCCCCCAAATTCCTGCCCGCTGTCGCCGCAGCTTTGCAGCAGAAAAAAGTCGAATTGCGGGGAGACGAAAAAACTCGCGCCATCCTCGAAAATATTGCCGAAGCAAATGAAGCGGATTGGTCTACAGAATACAGCGATTTAATTTTGTCAATCAAAATAGTAGATTCTGTAGAAGAGGCAATAAACCATATCAATATTTACGGTTCCAGACATACAGATGTCATTGTCACCGAAGATAGCGAAACCGCTGAAACTTTTTTAAATGGAGTCGATGCGGCCGGAGTTTATCACAATTGTTCGACTCGATTTGCCGACGGTTTCCGCTACGGTTTCGGTGCAGAAGTGGGGATTAGCACGCAGCAAATGCCGCCTCGCGGGCCTGTTGGTTTAGAGGGCTTGATTACCTATAAGTATCGAGTTGTTGGAGATGGCCATGTTGCCGCGAGTTATGTGGGGAAAGATGCTAAGGAGTTTACACATCGAGATTTGTAATACAAGATTTAGGCAACGGGCATAATTAGTATGGTGCGTCAGAATTCGATGCCCTGGATAATCACCCTAGAACTGCGTCTGAGGCACCATACAACTCGATTGAATTGTGACACTTACCTAAGTCTCGATCATGACAGAAAATCCCAATCAACCTAGAGAATACGATGCTGTCCTTGGCGGTGCATCTCAAGTGCCAATGGCGGCGGCCGTTTTAGGCGGGATTCCCGGCGTTAAAAGTCGGTTAGCTTCTCCCATTGTTGAGGTTAAAATTGCTGCACTGTCCGAAGCGCTGAAATATGGAGATCCAGGTTTAGAATTAATAATTGGGGCACTGCAAGATGAATCAATCGCGGTGAGATTTGCAGCCTATTCGCTGCTGAAGGATACAGATGAACCAAATCTAAAACAGCAGTTCCAAAAATATTTGCCTACTTTTGAGTTTGATGTAATAACAGTAAATGCTCAAGGAAAAGAAAACAGTCGCCGCCCTCATTATGCTCACTTCTTCCCCGAAGACTTAGGGAATGGAAGTGTACTGGAAATGGTTTATATTCCCGGCGGCACATTTATGATGGATTCCCCAGCAACAGATAAATATAGAAGAGATAATGAAAGTCCGCAGCATCAAGTGACAGTACCTGCTTTTTTTGCAAGCAAATATTCCATCACCCGAGGACAGTGGCAAGGACTGATGGGAAGCAACCCATCGTGGTTAAATGTTGAAAAACGTCCTGTACAAGTATCGTGGGATGAGGCCGTCGAATTCTGCGATCGACTCTCGCAACAAACCGGGAAAAAATATCGCCTCCTGAGTGAAGCAGAATGGGAATATGCCTGTCGTGCGGGTACAACAACTCCATTTTATTTTGGCGAAACCATTACCCGGCAATTAGTCAACTATGAGGATGAGGACCCCGGATTCTGCAGCAGACCACTCCACTGGAAACAACCAACCGATGTCGGGAGTTTTCCCCCCAATGCCTTTGGACTGTACGATATGCACGGCAATGTTTGGGAATGGTGCAGCGATAGGTGTCACGAAAACTATAACGGCGCACCAACTGACGGAAGTTCCTGGGAAACCACAAATAATTACCGAGTGATGCGTGGCGGCGCCTGGGACAACTGGGCGAGCATTTGCCGCAGTGACTATCGCTGCTTGGTCCCGGAGGATAGCAGGGGGTACTGGGGTTTCCGCGTAGCGGTTTCTTCCTCGTCCTAGTTTTCCCGGCGAGGACTCTTCTCTACCCTTTTACCCTCTGCACTTTTTCCTTCTCCATGAAGGCCGGAGGGCGATCGAAATCGCATTTTACCTAAATTTTAAAATAGAAAGCTTTTAGAAGCTTTCAAAGATCATAAGTTAGGAGAAAAAGCAGGTGAATAAGCGCGATCGCAGTTGGGATGATTTTAAGAGTGGGCAGTTATATTATTGTTTGTTTCCGACATAGAGGGCTGGTAAAACCCACCCAATAGCCTGTAGATACTGAATCTTAACCAAAGTGTCTTTTCTCCTTCATCCATCCCAAAAAAAAGCGATCGCCCTTCCTTCCCTCGCATTAAAACAAACTTAGCTACAATAAGCTATACTGTGCTCGGCGACTCCCCAACTCGAACAATTTGCCGTGGTTTATGTCTAACTCCTCCCTCCTCACCCCTGGTTCGACTCTCGAAAAACGCTACCGCATCCTCCGCGAATTGGGCCGGGGCGGCTTCGGGCGCACTTATCTCGCCGAAGATATCAACCGCTACAACGAACATTGCGTGCTCAAAGAGTTTTCTCCGGTGGTGCACAGCCCGAAAGCTGCCGAATTGTTCGATCGCGAAGCAAGTATGCTTTACAACCTCCAACACCCGCAAATCCCCCGCTTTCGAGAACTCCTGCGAACGGATTTGGGCGGGAATCCATCTTTATTTTTAGTGCAAGATTATATCAAGGGTCAAACCTACGAAGAAATATTGATATCGCGTCAGCAAGAAGGTAAAAATTTTACCGAAGCCGAAGTTACTCAACTGCTATTTCAGCTTTTACCAGTTTTAGAATACATCCACTCTAAAAATTTAATTCACCGCGATATTTCCCCGGATAATATTATTCAGCATGATGCTGAAAAACTACCCTTTTTAATTGATTTCGGTTCTGTTAAGCAAATTGCAGCCAATGCCGTACTTCAGTTTAACGGACAATCGGATACGGCGATCGGCAAACAGGGTTATTCGCCCACGGAACAAATGCGGCAGGGTAAAGTGTCTCCGGCTAGCGATTTGTATGCTTTAGCAGTCACGGCTTTAGTCTTGCTAACTGGCAAAAAGCCTCAAAAATTGTACGATATTAACGGCAAAACTTGGAATTGGCGATCGCACGTCAGTGTCAGCCCAAATTTAGCCACGGTATTGGATCGGATGTTATCAGAACAACCGGGCGATCGTTACCAATCCGCAAAAGAAGTCCGCGAAGCACTCAAAGATCCAAAACTCTCTCAAATTGGCAGTATAATTTCCCAAATGGTGACAATGAACTTTGTTGGCCGCCCGTTCAAAAATAGCACTCAAACTGCTACCAGCAATCATACTCCTGTTCACCAAACTCCTCAAATTGTTAAGAACAACAGCACATTAAAGTTAATTCCTTGGAAAACCCTAGGGAGTTTAACTGTCGTTTTGGTGCCAGGAATTTTAGCTTTTAGTGTAGTCAAATCTGGTTTCACGTTGCCCAAGTTGCCGGATTTACCTAAATTTTCTTCGCGCCAGCAACCTGCCGATACATCCTTAGAGGAAGCAGAGATAATTCGTCAAGAAAAGATTGGGAAACGACGCAAAAATCTCAACATTGAGCAAGATATATTCTATCAAAAAGTTGATGAATTATATTACAATAAATATCCCGAATTACAAGGGCGCAGCTTGACAGAAAAGCCAGAAGATGCTGATATTAGGCGGAAATGGTATGAAGTTGCTGAGGATTTATTGGACAAGTTGGAGAAAGGAGGAGAGTTGTGAAATTTAAGATAGAATAAGAGTGATTGAACCGCAGAGGGCGCAGAGGGCGCAGAGGGAAGAGGAAGAGGGCAAAGGGCAAAAAAAGAGAGGGAAGAGAAAGAGAACTTTATCTGGTTTAATACAAATTGGTATAGAACAACGCACTTTTAGTTTATTGCAAAATGGATTGTATTCAACTTACAGGAATTCGCTGCTACGGATATACGGGCTATCTGCCGGAAGAGCAAGTTTTGGGGCAGTGGTTTGAAGTGGATGTTACTCTCTGGCTGGATTTATCGCAAGCTGGAAAAAGTGATGATATTCAACATACTCTTGATTACCGCAGCGCAATTACTCTGATTCAAAAGCTAGTCAAAGACTCGAAGTTTTTATTAATTGAACGCCTAGCAGATACTATTGTTCAAGCGCTTTTAGAACTACCGTTAGTCGAAAAAGTTAAACTACAACTCTCGAAACCTGCTGCCCCCATCCCTGATTTCGGGGGTAGAATTACTCTAGAAATTACTAGAAGTCATTAGTTCTTAGTCCTTAGTCCTTAGTCCTTAGTCCTTAGTCCTTAGTCCTTAGTCATCAGTCTTTAATCTGCATTAGTTTGTCGCTAATGACTGATGACTGATGACTGATGACTATTGATTAATTACCACTTCAGCAAGTTAAATTCTTCCATGTCTACGGTATTGCGGTTGCGATAAATCGCCAAAACAATTGCCAAACCCACCGCAGCTTCAGCCGCCGCTACCGTAACTACAAACACGGTAAATACTTGGCCCTTAATTTGTACAGGGTCGAGATAATTGGAGAAACCCATCAAATTGAGATTGACAGCATTCAGCATCAACTCGATCGACATCAACACGCGCACTGCATTTCTGCTGGTAATCAAACCGTAAATACCAATACAGAAAAGTGCGGCGGCTAATAACAGGAAATACTGGAGTTGCAGTTGCATAAATTTAAGGAAGAAGGAAGAAGGGAAATTTAACTGGTTCCTAGGCTCTGCCTCGTTTCCATTGCGGGAAAATTGGAGGCACAGCCTCCGGAACTGCGTTCCTAGGCACAGCCTGGGAACGAGTAGAATGTTACTTAGATTCTGGCGAAGACACATCTCCGGCAGAGACTAATTCGCGAGGTCTTTCTGGCAAACTCAAAGCAGGTGTTTCGGATAGCTTCTTTGACAGTTCATCCGGGAAAAAATCGCGGCGTGCTAGCACAATTGCTCCTACCATTGCCATCAACAAAAATACTGATGCTAACTCGAAAGGCAGCAAAAAGTCGGTGAAGAAATGTTTGGCGATAGTGACGATCGAACTTTCGGCCGGTGCTCCTGTCGTAGCGACAATAGCCCAAGGAGTAGACACCACCATCGTACCCAAAAGCGCAAACAAGCCTACGCAAACTACTGCTGTTGCTACTTGACGCACCCAAGCGTTGGGAATTGTGCGGAAATCTTCGCGCTTGTTCACCAACATAATCGCAAACAAAATCAAGACGTTAACAGCGCCAACATAAATCAACACCTGCGCTGCTGCTACAAAGTCGGCATTCAGCAACAGGTACAAGCCGGCAATGCTGGTAAATACGCCGCACAGCAAAAAGGCTGAGTAAACGATGTTGGATAACAGCACTACTCCTAGTGCTCCTGCAATCATCATTACCGACAGTATTCCAAATGAAACAATTTGAACCCCTTCAGCTAGATTCACAATTTTTTATCCTCAATTATTAGTGTTCTATTGTTCGTTTTTACTCATTAGTTAGCAGTCATTAATAATTGGTTATTTCACTAATGACTGATGACTGCTGACTAATGACTAATGACTTACTTTTCGATAATTTCCTCTGGACGCAGACCGGCGCGGCGATCGGTGTAGGAAACTTCATGAGGGTCGATCGCACCTTTCGGCAAATAAGCGAATTCGCGCAACGGTGTCACCATCGGATCGTCTGTAACCTTGTAGGGCAAACGTCCGAGGGCCACATTGTCATAATTCAATTCATGACGTTCGTAGGCGGCTAACTCATACTCTTCTGTCATCGACAAACAATTAGTCGGACAATATTCTACGCAGTTGCCGCAGAAGATACACACTCCGAAATCGATACTGTAGTGCTTGAGTTGTTTCTTCTTAGTTTCTTTGTTAAATTCCCAATCCACTACAGGCAAGTTGATCGGACACACGCGAACGCAAACTTCGCAGGAGATGCACTTGTCAAATTCAAAGTGAATTCTGCCCCTAAAACGTTCGGAAGGAATTAATTTTTCGTAAGGATACTGCACCGTAATCGGTCGGCGTCTCATGTGGTCAAAAGTAACAGATAGCCCTTGACCGATATACTTAGCAGCTTGAAGAGTCTCTTTGGCGTATTCGCCTACTTGATTGAGGAATTTTAGCATGGTGTTCTCTCTCTGTACTTGAGTTTTTGGTAAGTGCTAATTGATAATAGGTAAGGAGAGTTAACAGCTACTCTAGCTTAGCTATTCTCTGTTACCTATTATGAATTAACCGCCAAAAGCAAAAGGAAAGGCAAGCTTCAAAGCTGCGGTCAATAGCAAATTAACTAAAGCAACGGGCAGCAAAAACTTCCATCCCAAATCTAGCAATTGGTCGATCCGAACTCGCGGCAGAGTCCAGCGGAGCAGAACTGCCAGAAACAGGAAAAAGTAGGCTTTCAACATGGTCATCGTAATGCCCAACAAGCCGGTAATTACCTGCAACCAAGGAGTCGTTTCGCTCAATCCTAGGGCATTTGTCAGGACTCCGACAGGAATCGGGCATTCCCAGCCGCCGAGGTACAAAACTGCTACTAACAGGCAAGAAAGGACGAGGTTAACGTAGGAAGCGATATAGTACAAAGCAAATTTCATGCCTGTGTACTCAGTCTGATATCCTGCTACCAATTCTTCTTCTGCTTCCGGCAGGTCAAAGGGCAACCGTTCGCATTCTGCTAGTGCTGCGATCCAGAAAATCAGGAAACCTGCTGGTTGCCGCCAGATATTCCAGCCGAGAATGCCGTAGCCGGCTTGCTGGTGTACGATGTCGATCGTACTGAGGCTGTTGGACATCATTACAACTGCCAATACTGCCAAAGCTAGGGGAATTTCGTAGCTGAGGGATTGAGCGGCGGCTCTGAGTCCTCCGAGGAGGGCGTATTTGTTGTTTGAAGCATAGCCGGACATCAGCAAGCCGATCGGCTGAATGCTAGACAGGGCAATCCACAGAAATATCGCTGTCCCCATATCGGCGATCAGCATATGCTCTCCGAAGGGCACGATTAAGTAGGAGAGAAAAACTGGAATCACCACAATTACCGGGCCTAGGGTAAATAGCAGCGCGTCAGCTTTTGCCGGTACAATGTCTTCTTTGAATACCAACTTCAGACCGTCAGCAACGGGTGCTAAAACTCCCAGAGGGCCGATGAATTCCGGGCCTACCCGCTGTTGAGCGGCGGCGGAAATTTTCCGTTCCAGCCAGACGCTAGTGAGTACCCCGAAAACGGCAGCGACAATCATCAGTAACATTGGCAGCGGTAGCCAAAGCACTTGGGCGATGTCCGCCGGTAAGCCCAAATTCATGAGGGCTTCTACGAAACTTCCTTGTAAGTCAATTCCTGGGTTCATTTTTCCAGCTTTTGAGCGCTCAGCATATAATTTTTCACCCGTCCTTCGTAGGAGTAGGCTTAGAAATCGGGGTCTTTGTAAAGATTTTTAATGCTTTACCGCCTAATAGTATATCGCCCCACACGCTCCAAGAACTTACAGACAGGGTGAAATTATTTTTATGTGAGAGCCCAGGTTAGCTAATGGGTTTGCAATTTATGTATGTATGTTGAGTCTGGCAACAAGCTTAGTAGATTTTAGATTTAATGAACATGGAATGCCAAACAAAAGGGCCCAGAGTTAACTCTGGGCCCTTTTAATGCTTTAAAGTAACTTTCAAATGGCTTAAACCATTGATTTTACGTCACTTTTTTTATGGAACTGGGCAGAATCGAACTGCCGTCCAAAATGGGTATTTACCTTCCGATCGTTCACAGGTTTATCCCCTCTAATCCTCGGGGCGGGAACCATCTTTATCCCAAATGGGGGGATTTTCTAGTGATTGCTTTCCCAGCTAGCCGACTAGAAACGTTTAGCTAGGGCATCCGTTGGGGGTTGTTATGCTACCGTTAACGGAGTGAGGTGGCATACACTCTAAACCAAGCTCAAGAAGTTTTTAGGCTACAGCTACGGCTTTGCGAGCGAAAGGAACGATGTTGTTCGCATTTACTATTTTTTTTGAGCCGATATTAACGAGAGTAGACTCCCTCTCGACCTGCATCACGGAGCAGCTTTCGCCACCCTGTCGAAACCATTACAGCCCCTCGTGTGTTCTTTTATCATAGACAATATTTCGTGTTGCGTCAAGTCGATTTTGGATTTTGGATTTTGGATTTTCGATTTTGGCACAAAGCTGAGTCAAGAATATTTACATCTTGCACCATTTTCTTGAACAGGCAAGATGCCTGTTCCACAAGAGTTCCAGTTTTTTTGGGGGGTGGGCCCCAGATCCCGCCCTTGAAAGGTTTATTGACAGTGGTCAAGTCGATTTTAGATTTGGGATTTTAGATTTTCGATTGGGGATTAAAGAAACCGGGTTTTTTGCGGTTAATGCGGGCTGTAACGAAGAATATGGCAAAAAAACCCGGTTTCTGACCACCCGTGGGTAATTCCTAATTAATGCAAGTTCTCGTCCCAGACGCCGATGTAAATCCGATCGCGCTCATTGCGTTCGATCGTCCCTTCCAGCGAACCCTTCCTAAACGTAAACCGATTACTCCGGCGCTGCTGCACGTCGCCCAAGCCTTGCAAAATCTCCCGGCTGGCGCCGCCCACCATCCCGTTTAACGCGGTTCGCACTACCAAAGCGTCCACCGACTGGGCAAAAGAACCCTCTGTTTGTACTAGCTCGCCCGAATCGCGATCGTAAATGTAGCCGAGAGTAATCCGATTTGGCAATATTTCATAAAGTGCGGTGCGAGTATTCGGCCAATAGCCCCGCGCTTGAGAGTCAGTCGGTTCTCCCAATTCGGATAAAATCTGACTTTCCCGCGTACCAACGGCATACCCAGGGATTGTGGGAGTCTTCTGATAATTGGTTCCCGGTTGTTCGCTGGGTGCGGGCGATCGATCTGGTGGCAACTCTTTGTCAACAAGTTTTTCCGTTGGTGTTGGTTCGACAGCCTCCGGAGAAGGCGCTGGTGTTGGCGCTGGGGCTGGTGTTGGAGTTTCAACAGCAGGCGCTGGAGTTTCAGCAGCCGGCGCTGGAGTTTCAGCAGCAGGCGTTGGAGTTTCAGCAGCGGGCGGCGGAGTTTCTCTGGGAGTCGGCGCTGGGGTTGGTGTCGGCGCGGGAATTGGTGTGGGGCTTGAGCGCGCGTCTGGATCTACAGGGGCCGAAGTGCGATCGTCCTGGGCCACCGGTGCGGGTTCTGAAGACGGTCGGTTGAAGAAAACCCTAGCAATACCGACAAAACCTGCAACAATAAGTGCGATCGCCACGAGCCCCAAAATCCACCAAACCTTGCCGTTTCCTCCCCCAGAAGACACCACAGCAGGCGCTGTTCTCGAAGCCGCAGGCGACTGAGGCCCGTGTCCGGGAATCACCGCCACCGTGGGCCCGGTGTCCGGCGACGCAGCACCAAGAGGCTGCCCGTGCAGCAGCGACAGCCACTCATCCACGCTAGCAGGGCGATTTTGAGCTTCTACCGTCATCCCCCGCATCACGGCTTGGCTGACAGCCGCACTTAGCTGAGGCTGCAAGTCGCGGGGTGAAGGCATCGGCTGGCTGGTACGCAAAATTGCAGCCACTGGCACTTGTGCTGTCAGTAAAGTGTAAAGCGTCGCCGCCAGACCGTAAACATCTGTTGCGGGCGTATATTTTCCTTGGGCGAAATACTGTTCTGGGGGCGCGTAGCCGTCGGACACCATATTAGTGTGACTTTGGGTTGCACCGGCAGTAAACTCGCGGGCAATGCCAAAATCGATCAGCACAACTTCTTGGGTGTTTTGGCGCAGTAGAATGTTTTGCGGCTTGATATCTCGGTGCAGCAAACCCTTTTGATGAACAACGTTTAAAGCCGCGCCAATTTGAGTGATGTAGAGAATAGCGAGTTCTTCTGGCAGCGGTCGATTTGGGAATACGACATCGCCCAAATTCTGACCGGCTATGTAGTCCATCACCATGTAAGGCTGCCCGTCTTCCACAAAAAAATCGCTGACGCGGACAATATTCGGATGAACGCAAGAAGCCAACCGCCTCGCTTCGTCTTGAAACTTGCGATCGAACTCAGCAAAATTGGGTTGCTGCCGCAGAGATTCGTTGAGGGTTTTTATGACTACAGGCTGTCCTAAATAGCGGTGATTTGCCCTGAAAGTTATTCCAAAGCCGCCGCGGCCCAATTCTTGTTCGAGGGTGTACTTTCCACCCTGTAAAGTTTTGCCGATTAGCGCATCCATAGGTTCAGGCGATCGCGTACCAGATAATATCGCTGATTATTGCACGTATGGTCGGCTCTCCTCACCACTCCAAAGAGCGATCACAATGCTTGATCGATCGACGTTGCCATTTCTTCCCGAATCGATTCCCGCATTCCCGGCACTGAGAGAAGATACAGTGTTTCCTGAACAGATGCCCAGTCAGATTCAGATAATAACACTGGATTGCTAGTTTGTCCTGCGATCGCGATCGGTTGATGGGAGTGACTCATGGGAGCGATCGACTGCTGCAACTGATGTTGAGGTTCATTGATTGGAATCATAGTCTTCCACCTGTCTAAATACACTAGAGCAGCTTTTATGTTTTATACTAGCTTTAAGCCGATGTTAGTACGTCGAAATATTGATTAAGCATTTCTATTTCAGCAGCGGTGGTTCTTTGTTATTCAAAATAGCCCATGCAGCAGTAATTTGCCATTGATAGGCGGCTCGCGAATCGTTTCCAGATGCTGTTAAGGCGCATTCTGTTGCACCATATGCACTACTGGCCGCTGCCTCAGCAGGTGCAAGGAAATATGATGGATAATCGAAATATCTCATACCTCCATCTATATAATCGCAGGCAACCCCCATTGAAGCCTTTTCTGCATTTTCCTGTGTCGGCTGCTCGATCCATTTATTGGCTAAAGAGATGAAGTAGCGTTCTCCTTTATCTTGCTCTTCGCGTGGTAACTGTTTTGAGACGTAGTATATAGTTTGTCTCACAACTGCCTGCTTAAAGCTGAGTTGCTGCTTTTCCCTCATTACTTTGACTAATCCTTCCAAGACTAACGAGGAGAGTTTGTGGAGAATTGAAACCATTGTAGGCTCCGAGCTTCGGGTTTTAGGTAGTGACTAGATTATAGCTTTTATTCAATCTGCCAGATTTAATGCTCCAACCGAGAACCTTCAAATTACGGCCAAAACCAGTGACTTAAACAGCCAAATGGCGTTACGGTTCAAGTCGGATGATATTCATCCCTGCTTATTTGCCATCGCCATATCTTGCCTTCTTCAGGATCGTCCACCTCTGCAATGAACTTCATTCCCACTTTTTGCAACACCCTATTCGAGGCATTTTTTTCAGCTAAAGTGTGGGCGATGACTGCTTTAACCTCCTCGTGAGCGAAAGCATAATCGATCATTCCCTGTGCCACCTCAGTTGCAAATCCACGATTCCAATATTCGGAAGCAATTTCATAACCTATCTCTATAGTCCCTGACTCATCAGGTGAGCCTGTGAAACCTCCGTTGCCGACAAGCACTTGATTTTTTGGATGAATAAAGAAGTAGCTGTGCCAGTCAGTTGGAGGCGGATTGGATTCGGAAGATTCGTCAGCAGGGAGGGAAAATGCTTCCGGAAAAAGAGGCCAGCTATTAGGCACTATGACATTTAACATTGCTGCAAGCTCGCTTTTATTACGTAAGAAAGCTTCTACGTGAATTCTTTGGACGGGAAGTAGTTGAAGATTCTTAGTTTTAATCATTTTTATCCCTTGTTTAACCAAGTATTAAATAACACTAGAGACACTATCGAAACGCTGTTCGCGGAACCCTGGCGAGTTGGTAAGCGCCCCGACTGTCCAACAATTGATATTGATTTGGCTGCAATCCTAATTCCACAAATTTCTCTGGATATCCCAGCAACAAAATAGAGGGAGAAGTTGGGTTTTTAGACTCCTTAATGTAGTCGATCGCCCTTCTGACAGCTCGGTAGTAAGTCACCGGCTCTTGGGTATAAAAAACCAGACTTGGTTTCCAGAAACCAACCATAATAAACTCTTCCCCTGGCAGTTTTTGTTGAACCGCGACCTGTGCTAACTGTCTCAGAGGTAACTGGCGGTTGATATCAACCACTTTGTAGGCGGGAGTAAGACCAAAGATGATAAATGCTACTAACCCGATGAGGTTAGCAACCAAAATCCAGCGCTGTTGCCGCTTCCAGAGTAAAAGTGCGATCGCCACCGCTGTAATTATCCAAATCGTACCGCCGACAATCAGCAATCCCGACTGCTGAATTGCTTGGGGAAACTTGGGCATTGCCGGGTCGTCTCCCAGCCAGTTGTAGCAGTAGAAAGTTGCTCCGGCTATAATCAGTAAAAATACGACATTGAAAATGTATGTAACTAACAGCCCTCGCGGTAAAGAATTCGGTTTTTTTTCTAACTTTCCCCGCCTGTTTTTTGGTTCATTGCCTGCAATAATATCGCTCCACAGCAGCGTTACCAAAATCGCAGCGGCGGGGATTAAAGGCAATACATAACTAGGCAATTTGGTCACGGCGATCGTGAAAAAGCCAAAGATGCAGCCGAACCAAAATAGGGCAAATAAACTCAACTGAGCCGATCGCGGTTGACGGCGCCAGTAACTGCGCTGCCAAAAACGGGTGCGGGCGATCGCCACCGGCAAATAAATCGACCAAGGTGCAAAACCAACTAGCACTACAAAAAAGTAAAAATACCAAGGCGCCGAGTGCTTGTTGACTACTCCAGTAAAACGCTGGAAATTGTGATAGCCGAAAAAGCTGTCAATATAAGTTTGACCGTTGGCTAAAATAACCAAAATGTACCAAGGCAGGGCGATCGCGAGAATAATCAAGATTCCCGACACCGGACGCATTTCGCGCCAAAGTTGCCGAAAATTTCCCAAATAAAGCCCGAAGCTGCCAACAATCAGCGCTGGCACAACAATTCCCACAGGCCCCTTAGCCAGAATTGCTAAGGCAATTAGTACGTAAAAAGTCAGATACCACTTATTGGGAAATCGGGAAGCGGAAACGGGGGAAAATTCTGCTTTTTCTCTCTGTTCTTCTAGAGTGTAACCGAGAAAAAATGCGAATAGTGCGGAACACATACAACTAACTAATAGCATATCGGAAACGCCAGTCCGTCCCCACGCAATAGTTTGGGGATTTAAAGCTATCAGGGCAGCACCAATCCAGGGAGTAGAAAGAAAAATAGGAATACTAGGAGAGGGGGAGAGTGGGGGAGTGGGAGAGTGGGAGAGTGAGGGAGGAAAGACAGTTACATTCATCCGTGTATCCGTCTCCGAATCCGTGTCGTGCCCTTCTTCCTCCTTCCTTCTTCCTTCTTCCTCCTTCCTTCTTCCTTCTTCCTCCTTCCTTCTTCCTTCTTCCTTCGATAGGGTATAGAATCCGAGGCAAGTCAGTGCGATCGCGCACAAGGCCGAGGGAAGACGCACGGCCCATTCGTTAACGCCCAGAGTGCGGTAAGCCACCGCCATCAGCCAGTAAATCAACGGCGGCTTATCAAACCTGGTTTCGCCGTTGAAATAAGGAGTGATCCAATCTCCTGTCACCGTCATTTGACGGGCGGCTTCGGCAAACAACGGTTCGGTTTCGTCAACTAAACCGATGTTGCCGAGATTCCACAAGAAACCTACCCAGGCGATCGCGCACAGCCATAAAATCGATAGCAGCAAAGGTGCGATCCTCTTCGAGGGCTTTCCTTCGGATCGCTTCGCTAACGCTAACGGGCGATTCCTAAACTCTGACAAATTTTTAATAACTTCCTTCACGCAAACTTCCTGCGATTTTAGATTTTAAATTTTAGCTCGCATAGAGAGTCTACCGAAAGATTCGCATTCTCGAAACTCCCAAGTCGATCGAATCTGGTTAAACAGAGATGTTACACCATTCTCAACAAGGCTTTTATGAACAGGCTTTTCGGCCTGTTCCACAAAATATAAATTTTCTTGTGGAACAGGCCGAAAAGCCTGTTGCTGACAATGGTGCAAGATATCAGTTAAACAGAGATGTTGCACCATTCTCAACAAGCCTTTCAGGGGCGGGATCTCCTGCCCAACTCCTACTCCCCAAAACAAAATTCACTCTTTGTGGAACAGGCATCTTGCCTGTTCTTGAGAATGATGCGGCTATGTGAGTTTAACCTCACATAGCCGCACCATTCTCAACGAGACCGTATCAACCGGCTTTCTCGACCAAAATCTCCGCACCTGCAGCTAAGGTTCACGGCTGCAAAATTAATTGCCATTCTCCGGCTGTGCTGTTCCAAGCGGGCGAGGGTGTCTCCCCGGCGACGTAAGGCCCCCAGTAGTGGCGAGAACCATCCTGAGCAAAAACCACTAAAATGTCTCCCCGTTTGACTTGTAACTTGCCCTCCGGCAGCGATAGCATCAGTCCCTTGCCGCCGCCTTCCCCCGGCGCAAAATCCCAGTGCGCGGGTTTGCCGTAGGATTTCTCGGCTTGCCGTTTCGACAACAGGGCCACTCGTACTGGGTGTTCGCTGCGGTTACTGACGCGCAGACTGCCGGCAGCTTTAGTATTTGCAGGGATTGAGGAAAGCAATTCCTCCTCTGACTGTCGGGGGGTTGGTGTTGAGTCGGGTTTGGGCTCGCTGGCGGTGTCTGCTGAAGCTGTCGCCACTGGGGAAACGGGGGGTATGGGGGGGAGTGCGGTGGCTTGTGAGGGCCAATCGCTGGAAGGATTTGAACCGTTGGAGATAGTGATTTCAAAACGTCCTAGAAACATTCCTGTAATTAGGACGATCGACACTCCAATTACGATCTGGTAAATTTTAAGATTCATAAATTTTAGGCTTAAAGGATAGACAGCACCCGAAATTAGTCTTAACTATTTTTAATGTAAAACCAGGGTCTGCTGTGCCACAAGATACAGTTACACTTAATTACTTGAGCGTTCTCGGCTATAAGTCCGCGATCGCTCAATACCATCTTAGATGTTAAATTTTAGATTTTAGATGGCGACATACTCACCCCGGTAAGAATTTGGAGTTGGTCGGGAGGGGCATTTGTTTACTCATCGGTATAGCTTTTAATACCAGTTGAAAAAAAGAGTGCCACTATAGGCCCGTACTCCAAACCCCAATATTCATAAGTCATTCCGCATCTCAAATCTCCAATCTTAAATCTCAAATCGTATAACTTTTATGCAGAATACCCGAATTAACAGATTAATTGATGTTCTGGGCGATCGCTTCGGAGGCTGGCTGAGCAATCCTTGGCGGCGGATTTCGCTCCTGATAATTAGCCTGCTGTTCGGCACTTTTTTGGGAACAGCTATTTCGACTATCGCGGGACAATCTGCAGATTGGGATATTATCGCGGCCGGGCTGTTGGTGTTTTTGACCGAGTTGGTGAACTGGCTGGTTTACCGCAGCCTGCGGCCTGCTGCAGGTTCTTTGTGGGTGGAGATGCTCAATGCTCTGAAAATTGGTGTTACTTATAATTTATTTGTGGAGGCTTTTAAGCTTGGCTCTTAACAAGTGTTGACTTGTAGGGGCCTTGCTTTCGAGTGTGCGCCCGATATTTTTAAGCAGATGAATCGATCAAACTTAAATCCTATAGAAATTTTAGAAGCATGGATAGCTGGCGATCGCCCGCTCAGGAAGATGAGCGCCGACGAGTTAGAATTGCTGGCAGTTTGGGAACTTGCGGATGAGGCGCGATCCTCTTCGAGGGCTTCGCGATCGCGCGCTTTTGGGATTACTCCCGACAATGCAGCCGATGTTGTCCGTTGCAAAACCGATTTATTCTTTTCTCTTCTTGACGAACTGCATACTTTCCCCCTAAAGTCAACTGTTTTTCTCGAAACTTTGTGGAATCTTTGGCTGCCGCTGGCAATGCAATTATCGACTGCAAAACAAAGTTTAAACCGTCCTTTAATTCAAGGAATTTTAGGAGGGCAAGGAACAGGAAAAACAACTTTATGCCAAGTTTTGAGGCTGATTCTGGGAAAATTAGGATATTCTACTGTCAGCCTTTCTTTAGACGATCTTTACAAGACTTATGCCGATCGCCAACAACTCCAAAAAGCTGACCCGCGTTTAATTTGGCGCGGCCCCCCGGGCACTCACGATATTGACTTGGGAATCGCAGTTTTAGACAAGTTGCGCGGTTCTCTAACTCACAATTTAGCAGCAGTTGACAATCCCAAATCTGATGCCATAAAACCGGATATAATTAATAAAAATATAGAAATTCCCAGGTTTGACAAATCTGCCTACGGAGGTGCAGGAGATAGAAGTCAACCCGAAATTATTTCCGGTGCGGATATTGTACTTTTTGAAGGTTGGTTTGTCGGCGTGAATCCGGTGGTTGATGCAAAATTGAACGCGTTTTTGGGGGGTGCACCGTTTCCGATTTCCACAGAAGCCGACTGTCGGTTTGCGCGCGATATGAATGTGAAGCTGCACGACTATCTGCCGCTGTGGAACAGATTAGATCGGTTGATGGTTTTGTATCCCCCAGATTATCGCATTTCTCAAGTCTGGCGCAATCAGGCGGAACAGGAAATGATGGCGGCGGGGAAGTCGGGAATGTCAGAGGCCGAAATTAATCGGTTTGTCGAATATTTCTGGAAAGCGCTGCATCCCGATTTATTTATTAAGTCGATGGTGGAGGGCGATCGGGTGGATTTGGTAATTGAAATTATGAGCGATCGCACTGTTGGTACAATTTGTCGGGCGATCGACTTAAAATTAAGCGATTAGGCAGAGTTAAAATTAACACTTTAAGGACACAACAATGTTGTGTCCCTACCGTATTGCAGCCTTTAGGATCGCGAATTAAATAACTTACAATTTTAATTGTTATTGTGGGATGGGCGTCCCGCCCGTCCTTTTTGGACGGGCGGGACGCCCATCCCACTTTCAAGAGTGGAAGTTATTTAATTCTCATTCCTTAAGGACACAACATTGTTGTGTCCCTACTGTATTGCAGCTTATCGTGCATTCAATTGAGAACTCAGGACTTATGCAAAAAGTGGTTTGACGCGCGAATTAGAGGGGTAAGGCGCGCCATAAGCACCCTACAATACAGAGGTTTTGCATCGAGGATGGAGAATTTTTAAATTAACTGCCGGGAGTACCAAGATCGATCGCTTTCTGCATCAAATCGTCGGTAACTTCGCCCGGTGTACCTGCAGGCGTAATGTCGTGAGCCATCGAACGAAAATCAGCGGGATTACCGCTTGTATCTGCTGGCTTTGCGATATCTTTAGGAGCGGGAATAGGAAATTTAGGTGCAGTTGCAGCGGCGGCAGCTTGAGCGCCGGCACCCGTGCGATCGATGTCACTAACGCTGAATTCTTTTGAAGCTTCGTAGTCTGCTGATACATTAACGGTCGGCAACTTTTGTTCACCAGCTTCCGCGCTTTCAGTGATCTGCTGAGCGTCAAAGCTTTCAGTGTTATTTGGTTCTGTATTGATTTGAGACATAGCCGACTCCTTTCTAGTTTTATTTAACAATTTACTGTATTTATTGTGATTCTATTTCGTTGCTTTTTCATCTACCCGTAGATGTATCGCGGGCTTCTATCTCAAGGCTGATTTATTCTAATGTGGCTGGTCAACATTACACGAGTTTCCTAAACTAATGGAACTATATGCAAGCTCCAAACCCATACATCATCTGTCATTCTCAATTCTTTCATCTTAAATCTAAAATTTAAAATCTCAAATCGTATTACCTCTAGGGGATGGTGACTTGTACTTACAAATCTTGATATTTATATATTCTGGAAGCATTTTTAAGGAATTTTGTTTATGAACTCACCGGCCGCGACCAATCCTCACTCTCTCTCCAACGACACTAAAAACATCGTTCAGACAATCAACGGGTTGGGTACAGATGAAAAGCTGGCGCTGCTCTACTTTGTTTATGAAAAAATGGGAGATTCAGTTACACCAGCAGCTCCCGCCGCTGCCGACCCACAATTAGCTCCCATGCTGCTGGATGATTTTTACAAGCTTTCCCATGACCAACAACTGAATATAATGCGAGGTATTGTCAACGGCGACGACACGCCGTATTCTCACGCTTACGGAGCTTTAACTGCTAACAATCAGTTGGTGGTTTGGTATGCTTGGGCTATTGGTATGGGGGAAACAATTGTCGATATCCCCGAAGGATATGAGGCAACTGAGGCTGTCAATGGCGTGTTGGGTCAAATTGAAGGTCTTGAGTTTGAACAGCAAATTACAGTGCTGCGCGACGTAGCTAATACTATGGGCTACACCGATGTTAAACCAATTGCTACGCAGGCCGAAGTAGGGAAAACTTCTAGTCTTTAGATAAGAGTCTGCTGTTGCAACCTATCCTACACAAACTCTCCTCCTAGCAGAGAGGGACTCAAGAATAAAGGAATTACCCAAAACCTCTATATGTAGGGTGCGCCTCGGCGCACCCTACCGCTATAATTAGTAGGTAAAACTTTTTTTGCCTCTTAGTCCTATTCTTTCGTGTCTTAGAGAAGGACGAAAGTTTTTGTATGAGCCGTGAAAATCGGCTATTCTGATAAATATAAAAAGGTTTTTACTCAGCAATTGAGTTTTTTAGGGTAAACTTTTCGCGGGAATTCCATGCGAAATGTCGAACCTTTTTGGGGTTGACTTTCGGCAGTGATTGTGCCGTCGATCATCTTGACTAAAGAAGCACAAATAGCTAGTCCTAAACCAGTGCCGGGATATTGGCGAGTTGTGGTTTGGTCGCCTTGGTGGAACTTGTCGAAAATGTGGGGAAGATCCTTTTCACAGATGCCGATTCCTGTATCCCGAACGGTGATAATTAGCCGATCGCAATTTAATTCCCGCACCTCAATATAAATGCTGCCCTCATGTGTGAATTTAACCGCGTTGGAAACGAGATTGACCAAAATTTGCCGCAAGCGCAACTTGTCGTTCACGATAAACTGATCCTGCAAGCACACGCTGACGGACATTGCCACATTCTTATCGGTGGCTTGATTTCGGAATTCCAGGGCGACATCCATTACTAAATGCGCTAAATGAAATTTTTCAATTTTTAATTCTGTGCGACCACTCTCGATTTTGGAGAGGTCGAGGATATCGTTAATCAGCAGTAGCAGGCTTTTGCCGTTATGTAAAATGCGCCCCACCATTTCTGTTTGCTGGGGGGTCAGCAGTTGTTTGTGCTGGCGCAGCAGCAATTGGGAAAAGCCGATAATCGAATTCATGGGAGTTCGCAATTCGTGGGACATAATGCCCAAAAATTGCGATTTTAACTTGGCTGCTTCTAGCAGTTGCAATTTTTGCTGGTGAATGCGTCGCCCCTGATTTTCCAGTTCTTCCTGCTGGCGAATTAGCAGCTCGTTTTGCAAGTCTAAAAGCTGTTCCTGCTTTTTTAATTTTTCGATCGCTAGCGCGTTGTTAATCGCGATCGCAGCTTGTTTTCCCATCACCGCCAGCACTTGCTGAGTATGCCGGTCAATCGCCGTGCTGTCTTTCCCGTTGCCGATGGCTAACACACCCAAACGCCCGCTTGGCCCTGAATCGATCGCCGCTGCACAAGCCGCCGCCGGCAGCAAGCCGTCGCTAGACTCCGATCGGCAGACTACAGACTCTCCCGTCGCAAATGCTTTCCACAGCAGCTTGTTTTGCACGTGCAGGGTTTTGCCCTTACAAAAGTTTTCCGTGCCCCCGACAGCGCTGAGTTTGAGGCCGCTGCAATCGGACTCCAGAAGAGCAACTAGGCAAAATTCCGCTCCTGCGATCGCCTCCACAGTCGCGTCCGCGATGGCTTGCAACAATTCATTCCAATTACCCGCGCGCTGGCTCAATATATTTGTAAACTGCTCTATCACCTGTAACTCCCGCCCCGGCTCTATTACCGTCGGGCCTTCGCACCATTTTTCATCTTTGAAGTTAGCTTCCGAGCCCGCTTGATGGCGCCAAAACTCTTGTTCTGCTTGGGGCTCGGCTTGAGTTTGTTTGATCGGCTCCATATCTGTGTAGGTTCCCACCCACTCCAAAACTTCCTGACTGTCTAGATTAGCCGGCCCTCCTCTCGCGACGTTCCAGCGGTAAGTGTCCTCTCGCGTCTGCAGACGAAATAGAATTTCGTAGCTTGGCGGCGGGAACTTAGAAGTGTGCGATCTCGCCAATAGACGAGGGCGGTCTTCTGGGTGGACGCGCGCCAGATAGCCGAAACCCAAAGCTGCTGCTGTTGGTACCCCGGTGTACTCCTCCCAGCGATGACAGAAATAAGTCGCCCAGCCGTCGGCATTTGTTTTCCAAACAATGTGAGGAATTGCCGACCACAGGTGATCGTCCTGAGTTTCGCAGTCCCCAACTTGGGGTTGGGGCGATGTTATTTCAGATACTTTGTGTAAGATTTCCGAGTCGGAAAACTCCGAGGGAAAAGACTTATTGCCGTGATACTGAGTCATAACAGGTTATATAAATAAGCGTTGGACTAGAGCCCTAACACCGATTAAAGACTCGTGCTGCTAGCTTTATTGATTTTGAGGGCCCAAGTGCATCAAAATTTTTTATACTTTAAATTTATCGGGGTAGTGGTATCTTTACCTCTATCAACGGGCGGACAATGAGATAATTCAGTTAAACTATTGAAACATTGAGAGCTTACCTGTCCCGATCGGGCTCGTGCAGGCATCGCCGCAAAATAACTTAAAAATTAACTTGCATTGTTGGCGGGTGCATGAGTATGCTTTAAAATGATGTGCGACCTGTAAAACCCTAAATCAGGACACATTCTCAAATTTTCTCAGTTTAGCTGAGTCAGTTGACGATATTTTAAAAATTTAGCGGGCTATTGGAAGAAAGATGAGTAAAATTCGCGTTGCTTTGGTAGAAGACCATGACCTGACAAGAGTCGGCATCCGCACAGCTTTACAACAGCGTGACACGATAGAAGTTGTTGGCGATGCAGCTAACGCTTCAGAGGGATTGAAACTGCTTCAGTCTTCAAAACCTGACGTGGCAATTGTAGACATTGGGTTGCCGGATTTTGATGGCATTGAACTTACACAAAAGTTCAAAAAATCGGTAGCGGAGTCCGATCCTGATACAAAAATTTTGATTCTGACTTTTCAGGACAATGAAGAAGAAGTTCTGGCAGCTTTTGCCGCCGGAGCTGACTCTTACTGCATGAAAGATATTAGCTTCGATCAGTTATTAGATGTAGTAAAAGTAACTCACGAAGGTAACTCTTGGATCGATCCGGCGATCGCCCGTATCGTCCTGAAACAAGCTCGCACTCAGGAACCCGCCCCGGAAGAACCGAAGGCTGAGGGCAAAAGAGTCACGATTAAGGCAGCCGAACCCGAGTTTAGTCACATCATTGAGACTTACCCTTTAACCGAGCGGGAATTAGAGGTTTTGGAACTGATCGTGCAGGGTTACAGCAATGCTGCAATCGCCGAAAAGCTCTACATTACTGTCGGTACAGTCAAGACTCACGTCCGCAATATTTTGAACAAGTTGTGTGCTGATGACCGCACTCAGGCTGCCGTTCTCGCCCTGCGTTCTGGCTTGGTTGGATGAAGCCTTATCATCAGGTAAAATCAAGTTAAAATTAGGGTGCGCCTAGCGCACCTTACGGCCACGGATTTAGGGTGTGCAGTACACACCGACTGACTAATTGTTACCAAAAAATTAGGGCAGGCAGTGTGCACCAGCCGAGCAATTGTTGGTTGTTAAAAAAGTGATAAAGTTTAAAGCCGCATCTATCCCTATACAGATATTTGTTTAAATATTTAAAAAAATGAATCTACCTTAAGATAGATGCTAAAAAACTATCGTATTACTAATACTTATTTTTGAGCGCTCCCTAGTTAGATAAATTTCGATCGCACTGCCGATATTGCGCGATTTCACTTCATAAAAGGCGGAGGCAGAGGCGAGATGACGATAGTTTTAGGAATAGTTAAGCCTTAAAGAAATTATATCCGTAGAGTGATGCTGAGTTCGCTTGAATTTGCGAAATTAAAAGTATCAACTGCTACTGAAATATTTTAGAAAGAGGTATTATGACCGCCCCAATTGAATTCAAGTTATTTGCTCCCTACAACAAAGGAGCTGCCTTGATTGGCTCTTTTTCTAATTGGGAAGAGATTCCGATGGAAAAGGACGAAGAGGGTTATTTCCGCACGCGAGTTGAGTTGGAGGATGGCGTTTATCAATACAAATTCCGCGTTCAGTCGAAAAGCTGGTTTGTGGAAGCGGATCAGTGGGTAGATGTGGTCGATCCCTACGCCACTGACATCGACGATCCTACTCAAAACGCCCTTGTTCGGATCAAAGATGGCGATCGCATTGTCGATACCTACGTCTGGAAACACGACGACAAACCGCTACCGGCCGATCGCGAATTAGTGATTTACGAAATGCACATTGCCGACTTTTCTGGCGGCGAAGATGATCCCTTCGCCCGCGGCCAGTACAAGCACGTCGTCGAAAAACTCGATTACCTAGTCGAACTTGGCATCAACGCGATCGAACTCATGCCCATCAAAGAATACCCAGGCGACTACAGTTGGGGCTACAACCCCCGCTACTTCTTCGCTGCCGAGTCCAGCTACGGAACCACAGAAGAACTCAAAAACCTGATAGACGAGTGTCACGGGCGCGGGATTCGCGTCATCATGGACGGGATTTACAACCACTCGGAAGCATCGAGCCCCCTCACTCAAATCGATCACGATTATTGGTACCACCACGAACCCCGCGATCCTGACAACAATTGGGGCCCGGAATTTAACTACGAATTCTACGACGAAAACTTAGGAACTTTCCCGGCGCGCCAATTTGCTGGCGATACAGTCCGCTTCTGGATTCAAGAATATCATCTCGACGGCATTCGTTTCGACGCGGCGCGACAAATTGCTAACTACGATTTCATGCACTGGGTAGTTCAAGAAGCCAAAAATGCCGCCGGCCCCAAACCGTTTTATACCGTTGCCGAATACATTCCCGACGATCCCAGCATCACGAATCTAGACGGGCCGATGGACGGCTGCTGGCACGACAGTTTCTATCACTCCATAATTCCACAACTCTGCGGCGACAATTTTGATTTAGAACGTCTCAAAGAGGTAATCGACTGCAAGCGGCAAGGTTACTTGGGTGCTACGAATGTAGTCAATTATTTGAGTAATCACGATCACGATCGCATTTTTGCCGAATTGGGCGATCGGGGAATTTTGGATGAAGCCGCCTTCAAGCGGGCAAAGTTGGGAACCGTGCTGTTAATGACAGCAGTTGGCGTGCCACTGATTTGGATGGGCGAAGAATTTGGCGAATACAAAGCCAAAACAATTGAGCAATCTAAAATTGACTGGACGCTGCTAGGAAATGACCTGAATAAAGGTTTGTGGGAATACTACAAAGGCTTGATTCACCTGCGTAAAAATAACCAAGCACTTTACACAGAAAACATCCAGTTTTTCCACGAAGACCCCGACTCAAAAGTTTTTGCTTACACTCGCTGGAACGATGAAGGTTCGAGAGTTGTAGTAGTGGCAAATATGTCGGAAAATTATCTGGCAGGTTACAGCGTTCCCCACTTCCCGGCAAACGGAACTTGGCACGAATGGACTGGGAATTATGATATTGAATCTGGCGATGACAATATTATGATTGACTTGCCGGAATACGAAGCGAAAGTGTTTGTTTGGCAGTAATATCATTTCCGGTTACACCGGAATGATGTTGACTGTTGACTGTTGACTGTTCACTGTTCACTGTGAGTCAACAATCAACAGTCAACAATCACGGACGGTGCAACCGGAATCGATATTATTTCCCCGATTAATTTTCTAGGAACAATTGGGTTATAGCCGCCGCCGGTATTGGTTTGCTAAAGAAGTAACCCTGACCCATATCGCACTTATGCGATCGCAAAAACGCTAACTGTTCTGCTGTTTCCACTCCCTCAGCAATCACCTGTAAATTCAGGCCCTGTCCCAAGGCGATCGCCAGTTTCACAATAGTAGCACCGCTGCTGCCAGTCACCAAATCTGCCACGAAAGATTTGTCTATTTTTAAATTATTGAGGGGAAAGTTTTTCAGAGACCACAGCGAAGAATAACCGGTGCCAAAATCGTCAAGAGAAATGTTAATTCCCATGTCCTGCAACTGCTGCAATACCGACACCGTAAAGCTCACATCAGTCATGGCAATGCTCTCGGTAATTTCTATTTCTAAATATTCGGGATTTAACTTGGTTTCTGATAAAATTTCAGCGATGATTTGTACCGTGTGAGGTTGCAGAAACTGGCGGGCTGATAAATTCACCGCTATCCGCATCGGCGGCAATCCCAGTAACTGCCACGCTCGATTTTGCAAGCAAGCAGTCCGCATCACCCATTCGTCAATTTGGCAGATTAATCCTGTTTCCTCAGCTAAGGGAATAAATCGATCGGGAGGAATCAAACCGCGTTCGGGATGCTCCCAGCGAATCAGAGCTTCCATGCCCACTATTTTGCCAGTATTTAAATTTATTTGCGGTTGATAGTGCAGCACAAACTCAGATTTTTTTAGAGCTTTGTAAAGATAATTTTCTAAGTTAAGATCCTCGGAGACTTTACTGCCGATCGCCTGCGTGTAAAACTGATAATTATTGCGACCTTTCTGTTTAGCTCTGTACATCGCAGCATCAGCATTTTTTAGCAAAGTTTCTGCATCTTCTCCATCATAAGGAGCCAACGCAATTCCCAAGCTAGCCTTAATATAAAGTTCCAGACCCTCAAAATCAAAAGGACTGCTTAAACTCTGGATAATTAGCTTGCAAATTTTAGTTGCTTCCTCCGGGGTGTTGATATTGTACAGCAGCACAGTAAATTCATCTCCGCCCCAACGAGCCATCGAATCCCCCACGCGCAAACAGTTAGTCAAACGCCTAGATACACTTTGCAGCAACAAATCGCCCACTGGATGACCGAGAGTATCGTTAACATTTTTAAATCTATCCAAATCTAGAAAGATTACCGCCAGCATTTCTCCATTTTGGTGAGCGCTAGCTAAAGCTAAAGACAGCCTTTCATTAAACAGTAATCTATTAGGTAAACCAGTTAATGGGTCGTGAGAAGCTTGATGTCGGATCATCGCCTCGACGCGCCTCTGCATTGCAGCCATGTACAGGTGAGTTCCTAAAGATTGTGCTAGCTTCTGTTCCTCGCTGCTCCACTTTTGAGCTTCGCCGGTTTTGATTTCTTTCCAAGCTGCAAAGGACTGTCGGGGACGATCGTTCCGGGTGTCCGAACTGCAACGGCCCGCCCACAAAATTTCGGTTTGTATAGGGCTGCGAAAAACGGTGAGACAGCCGATGCACTGTTGGCGATATTGCAGCGGTACTGCCAAAAATGATCGAATGGAAGCTGCGACTAAATTGGCAGATACAGATTTAAGTTGAGGTTCTTTAGAAATATCGGAAATTGCGTACAAGTGCGGTACGAGAAAACTGGAAATATTGGTGTCAATTGAGCTGTAATGCTGGGAATAGAGATTTTCAAAAATACCTAATTGGGTTTTATGATTAGCAGTTTGTGCTGGATCGTCTTGGTTTGCCCTCCACATAATCTGCTGCCAAAATGGGCTGAGTTCCAGGTCGATGTCCGCGGGCTGCTGGCCACAGGTATAAAGCAAAGCGGGTCGATCGCCAAACTCGGCTGCAATGTAGAGTCGCCCTCCCGAACCACGCAAATGCTTGACAGTTTGTTCGAGAACTGCTTTCCGAATTTCGTTTAGTTCCAGAGGAGAATGCAGCAAACTGGTAATTTGGTTGATAACGGCTTCGTCACGCGCTTGCTGTCTAGCTTGACTGAGTAGAAAAGATTGGGCGATCGCAATTGAAAGTTGATCCACCAGCAACTGCACCATTTTCAATTCTCGATCGCTAAATCGTTTCGGTTGGCTATGGTGAGACACCAACAGCCCCCAAAGGTGATTTTGATGCAAAATCGGCACCGTCAGAGAAGAACGTGCCCCCATAGCCTTCAGATATTCAGCGTGACAGGGGTCTACAGGACGATAGGTAATATCTTCAACTGCTAAAGTTTTACCGGTTTCGGGACAATCTAACCGATTAATTGTTTGATGCTGCAATTCCACATCTACAATCACTCGCTGCCGCGCTTTGAGAAACATTTCCCGAGCACTCTGGGGAATGTCGCCTGCTGGAAAGCGCAAACCCAGCATAGATGGTAAATTGTCGCCGTTGATGGACTCAGCAATTACCTCACCGCTACCGTCGGTCTCAAAGCGATAAACTTTTACTCGATCGCTCTCTAAAAAGCTGCGGATTTCTCGGGCTGTTGTCGTCAAAATCTCTTGGAGTTCTAAAGAGTTGCGGATGCGATTGGTAATTCGATTGAGTAAAATCTCTTGTTCTAAAGTCGATCGTGACATTTGTGTAACTTTGGTGCGGGTCATGCCTTTTGATCTCCCGGGCTGTTGACAGCATTTTTGCGAGCCACAGTCTTAACTTGCCCTGTATTCTACATTACAATACTTTCGTTCCGTCTAGGGGCTTGACCCAACCCAAGAGCGCGAAACTCTGTTTCTGGGGATATTTCCACTTTTTAGACAAATTTCAGTGATAAACCGGGTTTTTTACAGCACTTACAAGGCAAGGAAAGAGCAATCAGAAAATTAGTGAGGACGAAAGTCCGATCGAGTTTAATCGCGACTTTCGTCCTCACTACAAAGCAATTCCAGAGTTACAAGACAAAAGGTATAGAGAAACCAGGTTGGTCAACCCGGCTGGTAAGTATTTATACCTTAAAATGTCTCATTAAGCCGACTCCCAAATTCCCCGAATTCTGTCCGGCAAAAAGCCAGCTATTTCCTGAATTCGCTCCTCGGACAGCTCATCCTTCGTGGCCGAAAATACAGCCGCGATCGCAGTTTCCGGTTTTACTCCTGAAGGAAGTGCCCCTTCTAGTTCCACCCTCCGTGCAAACAAATTGCCATCGATCCCCAAAGGTGCAGGCGCGCCGGTCAAAGGTTGACGCACCCGGCTGAGCAATCCCACCAGCGGATTGGTATCTTTCCAGAGGTCTGCTATTTCTTGTTGCAGGGTTTTGTCATCCGTAGGCAAAACTTCTTTGTGCAATTCAGATTCCACGTGATCGATTGCTTCTGTTGTCATCACATCGCGCATGACCCGGTACACTACTTCGGTAATGTCGCGGGCATCAAAAATATCCTCCAAGTGACCGTTTACCATCACTTTTTCCAAAAACGGCATATCCTTTGAAGCGATAGGAACTGCGGAGCCTTCTTGGTGCAACGAAGTCGGAGGATTCGTCTCCATTTTGTGTAACAGTTTACGACCTTTTTCTGTTAAATCAGCTTGTTGAAATGCCACTAAAGGCGGCAATAACTCAGCTCCTCCATAAGGCTCGCCACTAAAGTCCGCTTTGATATATTCCCTTTGGTTGAGGTAGTCCAAATGACCGAGCAATTCCGCTTCCGCCACCGGGTGACCGACATATTCTTCCGCTGCATTCCTAATTTCCGACTCTCCCCTGCCGTTGCCGCTGCCAATCTTTTTGAGCAAAATGTAAGTCAGGTCGTCTCTGATTGGAATTGTCATTAAAACCTCCTAGGTTAATATCCGGTAAAGCTCATGTAAAAACTGAATCTTTTTACTGGCTTAAATTGTGATGATTACTACTTAAAAACATTGAAGTCTAAAGTAGAGTAATCAAGTATCTCTCAGCAGGTGGAAGTTATTAAAATTAAGTATCGGTTATAATCTTCCTTTAGGTAGATCCTTGTAAGGGAACCCATGTCTAATGTGGTTAATATCCTAAAAAGCTGTCGCCACTATTGAATGCTATTAAGCAAGGATGCTTTATTGGTAAGATTTTTCGTATTTATTGCGTATTTTTACCAAGGCTGACGCACCAAGAGGGCCTCAGTTGGTAATTGGCGCTGGGAGAGGTAGAATTAAGCAGATGCTATGGAATGAATCAACTGCGGTCGTTTTTGCCCGCAGATTGTAGCGATATTGTATCGGCTTAGACCAAAAACTGGTCATGGGAGAGCTACAAATACGAGCCAATCTGTTTCAAGTGCCGCAGCGCCACTTGAAGAATGCCTCGGGGACAATTTTTTTGATCGTTTCGATCGGCATTTATGAACTACCCTAATTGGAACAATAAATTGGAATCCTCGTCTTTTATTAGCGGTCAACCCCCGGTTGACAAGCGTCCTTTAGTGTTGGCTGTAGACGATAATCAGGACAACTTAGAGCTGCTGACACAAATACTCGATTTATTCGGCTGCGACTGCGTGGGAGCAGTTGACGGGTACGCAGCTCTTTCAGCAGCAGTCGATCGACATCCCGACCTAATCGTACTTGACATTTGCCTGCCGGATATAGACGGTATGGAAGTAGTAAAGCGCGTCCAACAAAACCCCGCTATCAGACATATTCCGATTGTTGCGGTCACAGCACTAGCAAAACCAGAAGACCGCGCTCGAATTCTCCAAGCAGGCTGCGTGGAATACCTTTCTAAACCTTTTAACATCAAAGATTTAGAAACAGTTATCCGCCAGCACCTCAACTCTCAAATGGTTTTGGTTGAGTTTTAGATTTATAATTAGAATCACGAACTTGAGGTGCAGAGTCCAAAATTGCGATCGTTCCAGTGCGGCCTGTCTCCAAGGTCGCATCGCGGAGCAAATCAGTAACTCCCACGCCCAAAACCTTTTGGATTAATTCTTTCAGTGGCAATTCCAGAACTGATTCTAATTGTGTCCGCACCTGCAACGCCAAATCTTCCTGACCGTTCTGAGCCAGTAGTTTTTCGGGTTGAGTCAGCCCATTTTCGACAACTATTATCAATTTGTTATCCAAAAGATTGCAGAGCGCCTGACTCGTTGGGTGTCCGAGTTGAGAGCGGTACAAAGCTTGAATTCCCTGCGAAAGAGTCCGTTCTAATTTCCCCCGAGTAGGTTCTAAGGTTTCCCCTGTCATATTTTTTATTGAAAGCATGATAGATAAAAAAGACTGTTAGCAGTTAACAGTTAACAGTTAACTGCTAACTGTTATAAATAACGGCGCGTTAGCCGACAGTAACTTGATTAGTTTCCACCCCAGTTGCACCCTTAACACCTTTAGCAATTGTCACCAACTTGTTGACAATTTCCTGACTGGGAACTGTACCTTTGAGAACCACCGTAGTGCCAAGTTGAGCCACATAAACAGTCTCAATATCCGCAACATCGGGATTTGCATCGAAAGCTTGAGCCACCCGTTTAGCTAAACCGCTTTGATCGTATTCTCCATTCAAGCCCATGCGTTCCGGCGGGATTGTCTGAGCGCTCGCAGCAGGTTGAGCTTGAGCTTGAGATTGAGCTACAGGTGCTTGGTAAGCAGGAGCATCAACAGTTTCTTGATTTTCAAGTTTTTCTAAACCAAACAATCTTTTTAGCCAGCCCATAGAGTTTGTCCTCCGACAAAGTTTGTGTTAATTGACGTGTTAATTGACGTGTTAATTCACGGTTGGCAAATCTCCCTGTAATTGTTATTCTCAATACCAGGAATTACGATCGCACTCTTGGATGCAGAAACCGAGTTTTTTTACAAAAAAGTATCGTTACAGCCATCCGCCCCGGTATAAAAACCCGGTTTGTTGAGTTTGGTGCGCCCGTTCTAAATACAATTTACTGTTGTACAACTGTGCCGATCATCTGCCTGGAGACATAATTCTCCCGCTCTCAAACAAATACTTGCGCTGACCATTCCGGCAAATCAAACTTAAACCCTTCTTCCCCAACTTCTACGATTTTGTTGTACATCCACTCGTGCCAAGTTCCCAGCCGGAAACTTAGGAATGCTGTTACCAGATAGATAAGTATCCGAAAAATTAGCGACAACTACTGCTCGCGTTCCCTCATCGCTCCAGCGGTAATAAGCCAGCACTTTGGCTTCGGGATTTTCGTGGATGAATTCAATATTGTCGGTATAAAGTGCCGGCAAATGTTGCCGCAGCCGAATCACGTGTTTGTAGTATTCCAACAACTCATGATTTGGCTGATTTTTCAACAAAGACCATTGCAGTTTATTCGGCTGGTTGGGAGTTTACCGAGAGGATTGTCCAAACTCTTCGCCCATCCACAGCATCGGTATTCCTACTGCTGTGACTAACAAAACCGGGCGTTGCTGATTTATGGTATGAAAGGCTAAATATCCAAGTCATAGAAACCAGTATCTACAAAGCTTCGGGATTTTAAACTTATTTTTTTTCCTACCCTGATTAAGCAACGCCCTGAATTTTAGTGCGGAAATAACCTTTGTCATTTTTTTATCTTTTTCTAAGGAATTTCTGCCCATTGAGAAAAGGAGCCGAGCAGTGTAGCTGCTTGGTTGTTGGAAGCGAAGAGTTTGAATTCAATTGCACCGGCCATGAATAGCTTGTTTGGAGAACTTATAAGTGTGATTAGTATTGATTTTTACAATTTGGCAGATTGGTCGTCATCGTTGTTAAGAGTTAACCCTGTAACTCTTATGTTGTAAGGTGTACAGTGGGCAGCCGGAGGATTTAGTAGTACACACTACGCACCAGGACGCGGAGGTCAGATTTCAATCAAAAATGTAGTTAAAGTAACTAAAAATTATTAAGCGCTGTTTATGAAAAATAATTTAACTTTTGATAACTAGATAAATCGTGGTGAACATTTAACATTTGTAACTAAAGAAACATTTTTTACCCTACAGGAATAATACCGTAGAAAGATGTCATTTTATGCGGAAAGAGCGAGGATCAGCGTGTAATTATAAGGCAAGGGAAACCAGAAAAATGAATCCTTTATTCAACTGGGTTCTCCTGCGACTTTAAGCCAAGTTTGAGCCGAGAATAGCAATGATTATTTTTGCTTATGTCTTGGTACCACTTGTTTTATAGTTTTTGACTGCCCAACTTGGCCGAATCAAAATCAGCTTTAACGACTGCTGCTACCTCAGTAATTGGTAATCGGTGAAAATCTCATCCGTCCCTGTTACCCGTTAGATATTCCGAGCAGCGGCTCTAGGGCTCTAAAAGTTTAATGTGGGATGTTGGCGAATTACCGTTACTGTAAAACTCTGGAGTGTTAAAAATGCTAAAACAAATGTGTTGGTTGCCCAGACTCGGAGGCAAGGGAGAAAAGATATTGCACTTACGCACCGATGCCCGTCAGGGGTGGCGGTCTTATACAGCTTTTCCGCAGTTCGCTGTACCCGACTACCGGGAACCGGGCGGTTCTAAGGGATGGGCAACTTATCAGAAGCTGAGAGTTCAAGGGTGGAATTTAATATCGACCGCAGAAGGGCAGCAGTCGATTTTTGGCGAACAGAAAAGTGCTTAAAAAACCCGAAACCGCAGCAATAAAAGAAGAGGATTTTTCCTCTTCTTTTTATTACTTTTGGAGACAGAAACTGGGTTGTTAACCATCTTACTTGGTAGAATGGCTAAGGTGTGCTGTGCTCACCTTACATAATTTTGAGATGGTTGCCAGTAGCAAGCAAATTAGGCGATCGCCCTTTCTGTCTGTGCTGTAGTTGCTAGGTTATGGAGCACCGGCTGGCGAGTTTTCAAGTTAAACCGGTATCCGTGGGGGAGGATGTGCAGCTTGGCACCGCAAATCGCCAAAGCCTCATCCTTCAAAAGTCCATCTAAATTGTCGTGGAGTTTTTCCGACTCGTCGATGACAGTTACAGCATTTTCGCCAATGACTTCAAACTCGTCACCGCTGACTAAAATAGCTGTATTTTCGTCAATACCAAATCCCAACACGGCAGGTTGCAGCAAGAGTGCGGAAACTAAACGTCCCAGACGACCTCGCTGGGCGAAATGCTGGTCGATGACAACTCCCGGAAGGAAACCCATTCCCGGGCCCATTGCTACCACCTCAACGCGGGGATTTGTCTCGGAGTCTCCTTCAATAATCATCATATCTGGCATCATCGCCGCGCCGGCACTGGTGCCGCCAATGATAATCCCTTCAGAGTAGCGTTTGTGCAGAGCTGCGTCGAGTATGGTGTCTTTCAAGCAGCTAATAATCCGCGCTTGCTCTCCGCCGGTAAAGAATATGCCGGTCGCTTGGTGGATCGCTTCTAAATAATCTCGATTGCTGGCATCTTCCGGTTTCTGGGTGTCAACAACTCGCACATCTTCAGCACCAAGTCGCTCAAACACTCGGATGTAATTATCTCCTACTTCTCCCGGCAGGCTAGTGGCAGCCGTCATGATCACAATGTGGGCTTTAGTGCCTCCGGCGCACCGCAAGAATTCCCGCAGAATTTTGCAGTCCCCGTCTTTGTCTTCGGCCCCACCAATAATTAGCAACTTCCCCTGACTTTCGTCGCTCGCCATATTATCTTTACTGTTAATTTATTAAATTTCACTAAAACACAAAATTCCTTTTTCCGAAAACTGCCAAAAGGTATATATAGATACAAAAAAAAATTCAGGCTTCTACCACTCTAGGACGCACACAGCAAGGGTGATATGGGAGTTTACTCATCCTCGATGATCGACAAAACAAACTTACCCCCCCTAACAGGAGATAGGGGGGGTCAACCAATGAGCTTAAATTACAGGACTGACGCGCGCGCGGTGATCAATCCGGTTTCTGATCCGCTTCTTCGCTAATCCTCCTCTGATTGCTCGTAGAAATCGGATTGATGAGCGTCAGTCCTCAATTAGTCCGATCGCCCGTTAGTGCGATCGCTCGATCAAATTGCTCAATATGGTACTCGCCCGTTCTAAAGGGAGGTGTCTGGGTTTGCCGTTCCAGACAATCTGATATTCGTTGCTGTTTTGACCATCGCCGTAGCCAGAAATTAGCTTCCGGTGAAAGGCTTCCTCAGCTAAGTGGTGAACTTTGTCCCTGAGAGCAGTTTGTGCGATTTTCATAATTTGCTGCCTCTTAAATTTTCTTTCACTGTCATAAACAATTATAAGTACAGAGTGTACCTCTCAAAAGTTATAGCTTTTTTTCGGGAGGGGGGAAAGAAGTAGTCATTAGTCATAAGTGCTTAGTTATCAATGCTTAGTCATCAATGCTTAGTCATCAATGCTTAGTCATCAATGCTTAGTCTGATGTTGAAGGAAGAAGGAATATTTTCCCACTCTCACCATCTCCCCCTCTCCCCCTCTCCCCCTCTCCCCTACTCTCCCTTTCGGGCAATACTGAAGGCTGAATTGCTCGGAGTATTTGTCTCACTGCTGAAATATCTATGCCCGCAGGTAGTATCCCATGCACCGACTATAAAGTTACCTTAAAAAATTAGCTCAAAGGAGGTTAGAAAATGCTGCAAGAAAAAAGCACCGAAACAGCCCGCGTCAATGCTCGAAAAACCGATATTTTTGATGTTTTCAATTTCAAACACTATATCGGGCCCAACCCTTATTTAGGCACCGCGGCTTTAGTTTTTGATTTAGCGGTAACGGACGCGAGCGAACCTTTGCCGATCGCACATTACCAGGAAATTATTAGCGATCGCTACCCCCAACTGCTGCACGAAACTTTCTCGAACCATGCCCAACTGTTCGGTCGTACCGCCTCAGAAGTAGCAAAACTCGACATGGGTTTGCACTTCCAACACTGGAACATCAAGCCATTTTCTCAGTTTAACAGAATCAGCATAGAAGCACTTCACGCCCGCAGCGCCAGAGCCGTAGTTTACGCAGTGTGGGATTGGTTTGAAGCCATCAATCAAAATCAAGACTTTCCCTTGGAAGCACAAATAGCCGCGCTGCAAAATATGTTCCGGCAGTCAGTTTACGGAGGCCCGACAGTTTATTCGTTAATGCGATCGGCATCCCAAAAAGGCATTCCCGCATTTTATTTGTGGGATGAAGGACTAATGCAATATGGGTATGGCAAAAAACTCGTGCGCGGCTCTGCAACTACTTTTGATTCGGACAGCCATTTAGACTCAGATTTTACCACGCGCAAAGACGATTGTAAAGCTTTTCTCGCTACATTAGGATTTCCTGTTCCCAAAGGCGATATCGTCTCCACAGAAAGCGGAGCTCTGGCAGTTGCTAGAGACATTGGCTATCCAGTTGCTGTCAAACCAGTAGTCGGTCATAAAGGAATTGGCGTCACAGCAGATATCCGAGATGGTGAGGAATTGCAGGCCGCTTTTAAAAGAGCGGTTAAGGCAATTCCCGAAACAGAACCGGTGCGAGTAATTGTGGAAAACAGCATCAAAGGATCTGATTTTAGGCTGTTGTGCGTTGACGGCAAATTTGTTTCGGCAACGGAACGCCGACCCGCTTGGGTAACAGGGGAAGGCGACTCAACAATTCGCGAATTGATCCGCCGTGAAAACCGCAAATCCGAACGTTTGGATACGCCAACTTCGGCCCTGAGCAAAATTCAGTCCGACGAAGCGATGGAAATGTATCTGGCAGAACAAGGGCTGTCATTGGATAGTGTCCTAGAGCGCGATCGCACTGTGTCTCTACGCAAAGTCGCCAATCTTTCCGCAGGCGGCGTCAGCATCGACGCTACCCGCAACATTCACCCGGATAACATTGTTTTGGCTCAAGATATTGCCCTACATTTTCGGTTAACTTGTTTGGGGGTTGATGTGGTAACAGAAACTCTCGCCAAATCTTGGAAAACAGGCAATTTTGGGATTCTCGAAATCAATGCCGCCCCGGGAATTTTTATGCACCTCAACCCGGCTGTGGGCGAAGGGGTAGATGTGCCTTCGCATATTATCGAAACTTTCTTTGATTCGGGAAAATCCGCCAGAATTCCGCTTATTACTTTCAACCGAATTTCGGTGCACGAACTGCAAGAAACAATCGATCACATTCTGTTGCAGCATCCCGATTGGACGATCGGTGCTGTTTGTCGCGGTGGACTTTTTGTCAACCGTTCTGAAAAAGTTTTGAATAAGAATTACAATCTTAACGTGCAAAGTTTGCTGCGGAATCCCAAGCTCGATTTGTTAATTGCTGAATATCCTGAAAACATTTTGGAAGCTGAGGGAATGTTTTATCAGGGAAGCAATATGGTGGTGCTGGACAATCCGGGGGAAACTGAGATGATGTTGGTCAGAGAAAGCACTGATGACGATACTGTTGTGGTGAGGGAAGGAAATAGTATTTCTATTCGCCGCCAAGGGTTGATCGAACAGTATAATCTGGGGGATGATGAACCGTTTACACGGGTTTATTTGAAAGAAATAGGGACTGTTTTGTAAGCTGTTCCCAATTTAAGTTGGCTTTGTAGGGCGGGTAATCAATACCCGCCCCACCAGATCAAGGCTTTTTCTCGTTCCCAGGTTCTTCCGGGGCAGGAACTTGGGAGGGCCCTGATGGGCACTGGCTTCGTTACACTTAGTTACAATTGCTTTCAATTCCTCCGTCGTGGATGCACTATTCGTGAAAACCCGATTTCTTCCCAACTTTCTCGTTACCACGCCAATATTTTCGTAGAAATTGGGTTTTTCGGGGTAAGTCCTATTCCTGCGATCATAAGTTTTTAGACAATCTCGTTTGTGCGCTGTCGATCGTGCTATCAAGGAATTTCACAAGTCTTTAAACAATTGCACTCCGGTGGCAGAAGGTGTGGGAATATGAATGTTGCGAGCAATTGGTTTAATTCACTGACCGAAAGTTTACTGTCGCACCGTCGTTACATTCCAGCAGCGCTGACTCTTTGCACCGGTACGAGTTTGTCCTTGGCAGCCGCAGCCGTTGTGTGGCATTCGGAAAACCAACGAATGCAAGCTGAATTTCATCAGCAAGCCGATCGCCTGAATGTATCATTGCAGCAAAGCATCAATAAAAATTTAGAATTTCTGTACTCACTTGAAGCATTCTACAGGGCATCTACTGAAGTTACCAGAGCAGATTTTAAGCAATTCGCTCAACCTGCACTTTCCCGAAATGCTGCTATACATTCTGTTAACTGGATTCGGCGGGTGCCGGCTGCCCAAAAAGCAGCTTACGAACAAACAATTCGAGCCGAAGGTTTTCCGGCATTTCAAATTTACGAGCGAACTCCTGACAAAAAGCAAGTCAAAGCAAAAGTGCGCTCGGAATATTTTCCAGTTGCCTACAGAGAAGCACTAGAAGAAGATAACAAAGTGATCGGTTTTGATGTTGCCTCCAGCCCCGATCGCAAAGCAGCTTTAGAGAAAGCGGTGAATACCGGGAAAATAGCGGCTTCCGCGCGGATTAGATTAGTCAGCAACAATCAACCGGGATTGCAAGTATTTCTACCAGTAGCCCGCCGCACAACTTCTGCTGATAACTCTGTCAACGGCCGCCAAAACCTAATGGGAGTTATTGCGGGTCTGTTTCAGATCACCAGTATGGTCGATTCCTCTTTAGAATCGCTAAATTTAGACAACATTAATTTTTACCTCTATGACAACTATGCTATAGAGAAAGAACGATTTCTGGTGCGCTACGACTCACAAGCTAAGCAGTTGATAGATAACCCAAAACACGAAAAGCCAGAGTTAACTAATATCCGGGGAAAAATCTGTCAAAATCCTAGTGCTTGCACTCGCTTATTTAACGTAGCAGACCGCCAGTGGAGGCTGCTAGTTTTGCCTGGAAAGGGGTACAACAGTCTGAGGACGCATCAGGGTTCGCTGGCAATTGGCGCGATCGGGCTATTGATGACTGGCAGCTTGACGATTTACCTGTTGATGTCTCTAGAACGTACTGCAAAAGTAGAACAGCAAGTGTACGATCGTACAATTCAACTAAAACAGCGCACCGCTGAACTAGAAACAGCACTAAAAAATTTGCAGGAAGCTCAATTTAAACTAATCCAAACTGAAAAAATGTCCAGCCTGGGGCAGTTGGTAGCTGGAGTTGCCCACGAAATTAACAATCCTGTCAACTTCATCTCTGGCAACCTGATCCATACAGGCGCATATACTAGAGAATTGCTCGAACTTGTGGAAATATACCAGCAGCAATATCCGAACCCAACGCCAGAAGTGCAAGCGAAACTAAAAGAGATTGATTTGGAGTTTATCACTCAAGACTTGCCTAAAATCCTAAAATCTATGAATATGGGAGCTGAACGGATCAGCCAGATCGTGCTTTCTCTGCGGAATTTTTCGCGCTTGGATGAAGCTGAAATGAAGTCGGTTGACATTCACCAAGGCATTGACAGCACCTTGATGATTTTGGATAGTCGGCTGAAACCAAAAGGTGATTTTTCTGGCATTAAACTCATCAAAGACTACGGAAATTTGCCCTTAGTGGAGTGCTGGGCGGGACAATTGAATCAGGTATTTATGAATGTTTTAAGCAATGCTATTGATGTTTTATCTGATGAAGAAAATCAAAAAAGGCTCGAAAAAAAGGCATCTAATTCTGCCTTTTTACCTACTATTCGGATTCGCACTGAACTTTTAAGTTCTAATTGTGTATGCGTGCGAATCGCTGACAATGGAACGGGCATGACGGAGAATGTCAAAAAACGTTTGTTTGATCCGTTTTTTACTACCAAGCCTGTAGGCAAAGGTACTGGCTTGGGATTGTCTATCTGCTATCAAATAGTGGACAAACATCAAGGTTCGCTCAGGTGCGTATCGGCTCCGGGAGAGGGAACTGAATTCTGGATTGAGGTGCCGGTGCGACAACAGTCTAAGCAATCTGTTTCTCAGGTTTTACCTGCGGTAGGTGCCAATCGATTTTAGATTTTAGATTTTAGATTTTAGAGGCGACCCCACGGATAAATACGTTCGGCAAGTTTCATCGGATACAGGTTTTTTTTCTGGACGGATGAATCCGGGGGCTTGTATCCTGGATGCTTTCGGTCAATTGGAATTAGCGGAACAAATCTCGCTTCTAGCGGAGTCTTGCTGGGAGCATCTCAATGAAAGCAGCCCAGCTATAAATTGGAGACAGGAGATAGGAGGCAAGAGGGGGCAGGGGGCAGAAGGCAGGAGGCAGGAGGCAGGAGGCAAGAGGAAGAAAGAAGGAGACAGGAGGCAGGAGGCAGGAGGAAAGAGGAAGAAGAAAGGAGGCAGAAGGAAGGAGTCAGAAGAAGTGTTTTTACAAATAGGAGATGCTCCCTAATTCCTGTTTAGAAAAGGTGAACTATCCGCACTCTACTTTGGAAAAGCGCGATGTCGCACTCTACTTTCAACGGTTAACAGTCAACAGTCAACTGTTAACAGTTAACAGTTAACAGTCAACAGTCAACAGTCAACAGTCAACTGTTATAGTTATTAGCAAGCGCGTGCTAATTCCCAGTGGAATATTGCCGAAAACAAATATCTGGGGTTTTACCCGTCGTAACAATTTATAATTGTAGCCAGGCCAGATTACCAATTATTAACTACGATGTCTTTACAATCTATTAGCATTCCGCCCACAACGGATCGCAAACCTGTCGCTTTGATGGTCGCTTTACATGGATGGGGTGCTAATGCTCGCGATTTGACTTCCTTAGCACCCTTTTTCAATTTGCCGGATTATCAGTTTGTGTTTCCCGATGCCCCCTTTCCCCATCCCCAGGTAATGAGTGGCAAAGCGTGGTATAACCTTCAAACCAAAGACGCTCAGGGATTGGTAGAAAGCCGGCAATTGCTGAGGGAATTTTTGCTGTCTTTGGAAAGCACCACGGGCGTGCCTTTGTCTCGCACGATTTTAGGTGGCTTTTCTCAAGGCGGAGCGATGACTCTAGATGTGGGATTGACTTTGCCCCTAGCTGGTTTAATTTGTCTGAGCGGTTATTTACACCAGATTTCGCCAGTTGCTGGGAGTGTTTTGCCACCTGTTTTAATCGTACACGGTACTCAAGATACTATTGTGCCTGTTAGTGCTGCTGTGCGATCGCGCGAGAGTTTGACGGCTTGGGGAGCTGCGGTGCAGTATCGAGAATTTAACATGGGACACGAGATTCTGCCGGAAGTTATAGAGGTAATGCGAAGTTTTGTTGTAGAAACTGTGTCGAAATCTGATTAAAGGTTTAGTATATAGTATGGCGGAAGTCTCGGGCAGGGGAAAAAAATGAAAACTTTAACCAAAGCATCGCGCGATATTGCTGTACTTACTTCTCAGGACGTGGCAGAATTGGCTGTCCGTTTGGAAGTTGACGATTATACAGATCCTTTTGAGGGATTGAATGATTGGCATTTGTTGCGATCGCTTGCTTTTCAGCGGCCGGAGCTGGTTGAACCTTATCTCCACCTTCTGGATATGGAAGCCTACGACGAAGCATAGACTGAAAAATCTAGCTCAAAATTTTCGATGGAATTGAGGAAGAAGTTAGCAGCATATTTTGTTGCGGATTCAACAGATGAATTAGGGATTTGAGTCTGTTTTTATCTTAATTTCTTTCTTGATTCTTTTTTATGAAAAAATGACATGAAAGGCAGACGAATTTTAATCGGCGTTAGTGGCGGGATTGCGACTTATAAAGTTTGCGAAGTAGTTTCAACTTTAGCAAAAGCTGGAGCGGAAGTTAAAGCTATTCTTACTGATGCGGCAGGGGAGTTTGTAACGCCTTTGACTTTTGCTACTCTGTGCCGCCATCCTGCTTTTACTGACAAAGATTTTTGGCAAGCAAATCATGGTCGCCCGCTGCATATTCAACTGGGAGAATGGGCAGAAGTTTTTGTAATAGCTCCCCTGACTGCTAATACTTTGGCTAAGTTGGTGGGGGGTTTTGCTGATAATTTGCTGACTAATACTGTCTTAGCTTCTAATTGCCCAATTTTGCTGGCACCGGCGATGAATACGGATATGTGGGAACAGCCGACGGTGCAGCGGAATTGGTGGGAAGTGTTGAGTTATCGGCGCTATCATGCTGCGAATCCGGGGGCGGGTATGCTGGCGTGCGATCGCGCGGGTGTTGGCCGGATGGCAGAACCTGGTGATATTTTGCCTCATATTGAATCGCTGTTGTATGCGAAGGGCGATCGAGATTTAGCAGGCCTTCGGGTGTTGATCAGTGCGGGAGGAACGCGGGAACACCTCGATCCGGTGCGGTTTATCGGCAATCCTTCCACGGGCAAAATGGGTATAGCTTTGGCGCAAGCTGCACAGCATCGCGGCGCGACTGTGACGCTGGTACACAGTATAACGGGCGAATTGCCGCTGTCAGGTATGCGGGCGATCGCAGTTACCAGTGCACAAGAAATGCGGCAGGCGATGCTGCAATGCTTTCACGATGCAGATTTGACGGTGATGGCGGCGGCGGTAGCGGATGTGAAGCCGGCTGAGTACAGTAGTGAGAAATTGCCGAAGCGATCGCTCCCGAATTGTTTGCCTTTGGCACCGGTAGCGGATATTGTGGCAGAGTTGGGAAATTTGAAACAGCCGCACCAAAAATTAATCGGGTTTGCAGCACAAACTGGGGATATTGTCAAGCCGGCTGTGGAGAAATTGCGGGCGAAGAAACTGGATGTAATTGCCGCAAACCCGATCGATCAAATAGGTGCAGGTTTCGGCAGCAATACCAATCAAGCAATATTAATTAATGCCGCCGGGAAGCAAGTAGAAATAGCCTCTTGCAGCAAGCTAGAAATGGCTCACCGGTTGTTAGATTTTGTGATGGAGGGGTGAGGGCGATCGAACTGCGATGATGTTACTAATTGCGGATTTGTCGCTGGGCGGGGCGGGTTTTTGAGATGGTAGGTTTCTAACCCACATTCCGCAGTTCTGGCTTTGATGACTAAGGATTTTCATACCTTCACTGTAGGAAAAATATCTGTGCC